>JBGSYE010000552.1:0-7100 GCA_041751075.1 Chthoniobacteraceae bacterium | reverse complement strand
CAGCGTCGAGCGCGCGCTCCTCCTCCCCGGCCATACCCGCCGTCGTCGCCAGCGACACGCCACCCGCGCACGCCAACAACCCGCGCGCAAATCGGCGCCGTGCAATTGGGCCACGACTGGGATCGCCAGCCGCCTCGTCGCCGGCATCCTCAATCTGCGGAACGGCTTCGGCGACGGCAATGATGTGCTCGGCCTCATCGGCGGAGGCGGCAGCACCATCGCGCCGGCCACCAGGCTGCTCGCGATCCAGTCGCGGCCGACGGCCACGGAGCCGATCTGCGCCTTTTCGGTGTTCAAATAGATCCTGGTATTGTCGGCGACGACGGTCGGAACGTAGCCACCGAGGAGGAGCGCACGCTCGACGCTCGACCAATGCGGCTACATCGAGAGTGACAGCCGCCTCGCCGCCATCACCGTCGGCGGATGGAGATCGCCGGGCACGACGACGGCGCCGAGATCGTAGCCGATGGAGTAGATGCCGCCGACGTGAGCGAGGCCGTCGCCTTTGCCGCCGGGCGCGACGGTGAGGGTGATGCCGAGGCCGTTCGATTGCAACGAGCCGACGTCGATCTTCTGGAGCTGTTGCAGCACCGGCGTGGTGTTGCCGATGAGCGTGGAGCTGAAGGTGAAGATCGTGTTCACATTCGCCGGCGTGAGCACGGGCTTGGAGAAACGCGCGCGCCGACTTTGAGCCCGCCGATCTCCTCGGCGACGAAGCCGAAGCTATCGTTCGGCCGCCACGACTCCGGGGTGCCAAAGACCTTGCCCGCAATGAGGATGCTGCCGATGCGCGCGCGCGCATTTCCATTGTCCGTGCCCTCGGCGATGAGCGTGTCGCTGGCGTCGCCGAAGTTCAGATTGTCATCCGCGGTACCGGCGTTGGCGCCCGCATTGAATGCTCCCGCGACGAGGCTGCTCGCGATCCAATCCGCGCCCACGGTCACGGAGGGGATTTGCGCGTCGGCATTCACGGGATTCAGCGCGAGGTCGAATCCGGCGAGCACTTTCGCCCACTCGACGCGCCCGCCGACACTCAATTTGCCGATGGCGACTTCGCTCGGGCCGAGCCCGGTCACATTGCCCACGCGCCCGCCCGCGCTGATGACCACGGGCGAATCGCCGTGCGGCGTCACATTGCCCACGATGTCGCCGCGCACGGTGATCGAACCGATGTCGCGCGTGGCGCGAATCGTGGCGTTTTGGATCAGGCTCCCATCGACGATGTCGCCGGAGCCATCGACGCCGAAGACGATCGAGCCGCCGATGACGATGCTGCCGATGCGCTCCTGGCTGAGGATGGCGCCCGAGCCAAAGAGCGACAGCGCCCCCGGAGCGATACTGCCGCCGAGCAGATCGTGCCCGATCGAGATGGCGCCGATCGCCTTGGTCGCGGAATCACGCCGCTGGAATTGCCCGCGCCGCCGACGAGCGATCCGCCGATGCTCACGCTTGCGAGCTTTCCAAACGACAGGATGAACCCGCCGCTCCCGCCCACGCCGCCGAGCACGTCGCCGCGGATCTTCACCGCGCCCATGTCGCCACGGCTGAAGATGGCGCCCGTGAATTGATTCGCCGTCGTACCGCCGCCGATGAGCGAGCCGCCGATGGTGATGCTCGCGAGGGTGGTGCCATTGGCGCTCACGGTGCCGGAGCTATCGCCCGTGCCGCCCGCGAGATTGCCGCCGATGGTCACCGCGCCGAGCGCGCCCGCGCCGATCGCGGCGCCGGCACAGAGCTCCTGAGCCGGCGGTTTTTTTTTGTTCGCCCTATTCGCGCTCTGGGCTTTCTCTATTGGGCGTGCGAAAGTTTGGTTTCTATCGCAGTTGCGGACCGTTATTGCGCCGGCTCTTCGGGCTGGTGCTTTTTGTTTTTGCCGTCGGGGCCTTCTCCGAACGCGCATCGGCGGCACCGGTGCGGATCGTGCCTCTCGGCGACTCGATCACGCACGGGAATGGCGGGCGGAGTTACCGCTACCCGCTCTGGAGGAAGCTCCTCGATGCCGGCGTCGAGTTCGATTTCGTCGGGACCTTGAACAACCAGGATAGCGTGCCGACTTATCCCCCGCAGCCCTTTGACGGCGATCACCAGGGCCATCCAGCCTACCGGTGCGCGGACATCCGGAACGTCGTGAGCTTCCTCCGCAATGCGAACCCTCATCCTTACACCCCTGATATCGCGCTCCTGCACGCGGGGACGAACGATGTTTTCCACGCTCAGCAACCGTCCGATACCTACGCCGAACTGGTCTTGCTGATCGCGGAGCTGCGCCTCTGGAATCCCCAAATCACAGTGTTCCTGGGCCGGCTCATCCCGCACTACAGCTTCCTCGACGGCGGCGCGAACAACGCCCGCATCAACGCCATCAACGCGCTGATCGACGCCGACGCCGGCTCTCTCGATACGCCGACCTCGAGGGTGATCGTGGTCGATCAAAACACCGGATTCATCGCCGATCCGGGCGTCTATCCCACCTATGGCGGCGACACCACCGACGGCGCGCATCCGTCGCCCTCCGGTGAGGAAAAGATGGCGCAGCGCTGGGCCGATGCGCTGCTGCCAATGGTAGTAAATCCCGCACTGACGCAGGTGGGGGTCGGCTCCAGCAACTCGAATCCCTCCCTCGCAAAGACCGGCGACACGATCACGGTGAACTTCACCGCCAACAAGCCGCTCCAGGCCCCGACCGCCACCATCGCGGGTCGCCCGGCGACAGTCGCCGATCTCGGGGGCAATACCTGGTCGGCCAGTCTCGCAGTCGAGCCCGCGGATCTGCAGGGCACCGTGCTCTTCTCCCTCGCCTACGCCGATCTCTACGGCCGCAGCGGGCCAGCCGTGAGCTCCGTCACCGACGGCAGCGCAGTCACCATCGATACGATCGCTCCGGTGGTGAGCATCGCCGGAGGTCCGGCCATCGCCACGACCGCAGATTTGCTCCAGGTCAGTGGCTTGGCGACGGACGTGGTGGGACTGGCTTCCGTGGCGTGGGCGAACGATCGCGGAGGCAGTGGAGTCGCCGTGGGCACAGCGAGCTGGAGCATCGCCGCCGTGCCGCTGCTGCACGGAGCGAATCTCCTCACGGTGACGGCGATCGATAGCGCCGGAAACAGCGGCGCAGCGACTCTCACGGTGACCCGCCAGGCGATCCATGAGGCATGGGCCGCAGAGCAGGGGCTCGAGGATGAAGATGCGCTGCTGAGTGCCGACGCCGACACTGACGGCTTCGTGAATCTCCTGGAATTCGCCTACGGCATGAATCCCACCGTCGCCACTTCCGGGGAGATCGAGGTCACCTCGGGTACCATCACCCGCTACGGGCCGCCGCGCATGGAGATCAGCGACTCCGCCATGGGAGTCGCCATTCGCGTGATCTTCGGCCAGCGGAAGGATCGCGTCGCCGCCGGGCTGAATTACGCCGTGCAGTTCAGCCCCGACCTGACGACCTGGGTGACGAGTGAAGCGGTCCCGACGGTGCTCGCCGAAGACGAAGGCGCAAAGATGGAGGCGGTCTCCGTGCCCTTCCCGTTCTTCATCAATGGGAGAAAAGCCCGCTTCTCCCGCATCGTCATCACTGGCCCATGACGCAACGCCGCACTCTCCCGCTTCCCGGCTGGCGCCTTCCGCTCATGGTCGGTGCCGCTGCCCTGGCACAGCCCGCGCCGGTCTTTGCCGATGTCGTTTATTTCGGGCTGCAAAACGTCGCGATTCCTTTCGGGACTGGCTTCGCTGCGCTCGACGGCGTCTTCCTCGATCTGGAGACCGGCGCGACGAGCTCCACCCCGATCGCAGGCTGGGACATCAATCCTTTCTTCGGCGGTTCCTTATTTGCGAGCAGCCCGGGATTTCTGCCGGCGCGCACTGGCCCGGGCAATGAAGATGCGATCCGCTCCTTCCCCGTCGCGACGGCGGTGGATGGCTCGGCGACGTATGTGCAGGGATTTGGAGGATCTGCGAGCCACCTCGGGCTGGGTCCGCAGCAGTTCGCCAGCGGCCATGAGGCATACCTCGGATTCCGTTTCACGCCGGACGGAGGTGCCGGGCCACTCCACGGCTGGATGCGGGTGATCTTCACGGCCAACACACCCGGCGGCATGCTCATGGACTGGGCCTACGAGACTGGCGGCGGCGCGATCCAGACCGGCGGCGTTCTCCGCAGCTCACCTGCCAGCGGGATTTCCACAGTGACGCTCTCCGCGGCCGCCACGACGGCATCCACGCTGGGCACCGCGCTCGACGACCTGTCCGGAGGCGTGGTCACGGAAATCCTCAAGACCGGCCCCGGTGCGTGGACGCTGGCGGGCGCACACACCTTCACCGGCACCACCACCATCTCGGAGGGCGGCGGCACGCTGGAGTTGAGCGGTCAGCTCTCCGGCTCGGAGGCGGTGGTGATCCACACCGGCGGCACGCTGCTCCTCAGCGGGGCAGGCGGAGAAGATGGGAAGCTCGCGCCAGGGGCGGCGGTGACGCTGGCCGGCGGGACGATCGCGCTCAGCGACTTGAGCACCCGGCTCACACAGACCGTCGGCACGCTGACTCTGAGCGCCAGCTCGACGCTCGACTTTGGGACGCTGGCCGCCGGTCATTCCTGGACCTTCGGGGCGAGTCCGGGCGATTGGTCGGCGCTGGAGCTTCGCATCCTGAACTACTCCCCTGACGTGGATCGGCTGTTCTTCGGCACGCACAGCGCCACCCTCGAGCCATCTCAGCTCGCCCGGATCAGCTTCTTCAGCGATGGCGGCATCACTCCGCTGGGCACCGCGCAGTTCAGCGGCGATCCCGGTCAGGTCGTGCCCGTGCCGGAACCGACCGGAGTGACACTCGGCGCCGGGCTGCTGGGTCTGGCGCTGTGGCGGGAGCAGCGGCGACGCCCGCGACGCCCACTCAGCGCCGGCTGAGGTAGAGCCGCTTTCCGTCGCGATCGAAGGTCACGGTGAAACGCGAGAGCAGGCGATTCCCGACGAGGCCTGCTTCGCCGGAGAAAATGGGCCGCGCATGCGTGGTCGTTTTCACCCCGCGGAGTCGCTCGGAGCCGAGTCGCACATCGGCGCAGACCTGGCCGGAAGCGCCGACCGTCGCGCCGATCGATGCCCCGCGCAGGGAGCGCTCGCGCTCGGAGCCGATCACCCAATGCAGCTCCGAATCGCATCCGGTATCCAGCCGGGTCCATTTCGCGCCGCCAGCGCCGAGCGCGACGCGGACGCACATGGCGTCATTGCGCAGGGCGATCGGGATTTCGATCCCCGTCATCGGCGGCGCGGCGCGGCGCGGAAAGATGCGGAGTCGTCCGGCCGCGTAATCCAACTGCACCACGCGCCCCCGAAAAAAGTCCGCGCCTATGAGGCCGTCGATCGGCTGATGACAGCCACGGCTGACGTGACTGAGATCCACCGCGAGCACCTTTTGCGGGAGCGGGATCTCGCCCACGCTCCCGGCGAATCCATTCCACTCGAAGGCCACTGTCCGCGAGTGGATGCCCTGGACGGTGACTTCGCGGGCGGACTTCATTCCGAGCCGCTGCGCGACGCGGCGATCGATGACACTCACGCTCGCACCGGAATCGAGGAGAAAGTTGAATGGCGCTGGGAAGCCCGGGACCGCGACTTTCACCCAGATCAGATGATCCCGGGACGAAAACGGAAGCTCAGCGGCGGCAGCACGCTGGCTCAGACTGAGCAGTAGCAGGGAAACCAGGCAGGCAAAAATCGGCTGGCGGACCACACCGCGCCGTTAGCAAAACCGATGCCAGTCGGCCCGGCGGCGTGTATGTGGTTCAACGCGTGGAGCCGACCTGTTCGGCCCTCAATCCGAGCGGTGTGCGCGATTTGCCCGCGTGAGCAAATCGCGCCACTGATTTCCGACACGATGGACCTCCGCTTCGCCTCACCGAAGCGCGGACCGCGCACGAGGCGCGCAGATCGAAATCAGCGTGTGGGACGCGCGACGTGCAAGGTCTGGCCGCGACCGCGCTGGATCACGGCGTCGCGACGCTCGGAGTCCAAACTCTCGACCATAGTGGATTGGCCGACGGAGCGACCGCCCGCGAAGACCGCAATGGTCGGTTCCGACTCGACTGGGCGGAGCGCATAGGTGACGGCGCGGCCGTGGTCGATGCGAACGAGCTTTTGTTCCGCCGCCGAACCGGAGGCGAGCGTGGTGAGTGCGGCGGTGAAGGCCACGAGTGCAATTTTGGGGATAGTGTTCATTGGATACAGGGTTTGATCGATACGGAATACGACCCGGACTCGGATCGATTCGTTAAGGAATCGGCTCTCGCGCTTCCGGCGGCTGTACCCCGTCCATGCCCTTCCGGCGTCCGCTTCGCCGGGCTCAGTCCGACAAACCGTAGATCGCAATCCGGGCATCGTCCGCGAGCTGCACGAGTTTTTCCCGTTCGAGCAGCAGTGTCCGAGCGGCCTCGATTCCTATCCCCCGGACGCCTGCCGCGCGCGCGGCTTCGAGCGTCAGCGGGCCGATCACCGGCACATCGAAGCGGAAGTCCTGATTCGGCTTCGAGACCTTCACCATCACCGCGTCGCCGCGTCCGAGCTGCCCGCCGCGCTTGATCGCTTCGTTGGTGCCCTCAAAGGCCTCGACCGCGAGTACCGTCCCGTTTTTCACGACCACGGTCTGGCCGATGTCGAGACGGCTGGATTCCTTCGCGATCTGGAAGCCGTAGCGCAGGTCTTCCTCGATGCGCGCCTTCGGTCGCGGGCCGGCGATGAGACCGGCGGGCGCGAGGTGCTCCTCCATATAAGTCGTGGCGGGGAGCAGCTCGACACCGATGGCTTTCATCTCATCGGCGATCGCGCCGAAGATGGACTCCGCATTGCGACGCGGCAGGCGCGCGAGCATGAAAAGCGCTTTGAAGTCGGGGCGTAGATCGAAGAGATTTTTCGGGTGAATCTGCCCGGCCATGACGGCACGACGCACCCCGGATTTTTCGAGAAAGCCGAGCATCTTTCCGAGCTGCCCGACGCGCATCCACTCGATCTCCTCGACGAGCGAGGCGAGCGCGGGATCGGTCTCGCCGGTGAAGGCGACCGTGACGATGCGCTCCACGCCCGCGGCCCGCGCCGCGCGCGCCATGGCCAGGGGATAGA
>JBGSYE010000551.1:0-2874 GCA_041751075.1 Chthoniobacteraceae bacterium | reverse complement strand
ATGCACGCGCAGGATTTCCTCGCGCCCCTTCACATCGGGCAGCGCCACGGTGATCTGGCGGTCGAAGCGCCCCGGACGCAGCAGCGCGGGATCGAGCACGTCGGGCCGGTTCGTGGCGGCGATGATGATCACGCCCTCCTGTGTATCGAAGCCGTCCATCTCGACGAGCAGTGCATTGAGCGTCTGCTCGCGTTCGTCGTGGCCGCCGCCGAGCCCGTGCCCGCGATGGCGGCCCACGGCGTCGATTTCGTCGATGAAGATGATGCAGGGCGCGGCCTTTTTGCCCTGCTCGAACATGTCGCGCACGCGGCTCGCGCCGACGCCGACGAACATCTCGACGAAATCCGATCCACTGATCGAGAAGAACGGCACGTCCGCCTCGCCGGCGATGGCGCGGGCGAGGAGCGTCTTGCCCGTGCCTGGAGGGCCGACCATGAGCACGCCTTTCGGGATGCGCCCGCCGAGCTTTTGGAATTTCTTCGGGTCGCGCAGGAATTCGACGATCTCCTGGACCTCGTCCTTCGCTTCCTCGACGCCCGCCACGTCCTTGAAGGTCACCTTGTTCTTATCGCGCGCGAGCATCTTCGCCTTGGATTTGCCAAAGCTCATGGCGCCCTTGCCGGCCATGCGGATCTGCTGGCGAAAGAAGAAGTACAGGATCAGCAGGAAGAGCATGATCGGCAGCAGGCTGAAGAGCGCCGAGGCGAAGAGATTGTTGTCGCTCTTGAGCGTCACCGGGATGCCGAACTGATCGAGCGTCTCCTTGAGCTTCGGATCGAACTGCAAGTTCACGAGCGTCTTGAAGGGCTCGACCTGGTCGCCCTGCCGGTAAGGCTCCGAGGACGGCTTCGTCTTCACATAGCCGCGGACGAAGTCGATGGGATTGCCCGGCTCCGAGACGAGTTCGAGCGGCCCCTTGTCCGTGGCGATCTGCTCCGTCTTGAGCATCTCGACGAGCTGCGGATACGGGAGATCCTTCGTTTTCGCCATGGGCGAGTCCTTGCCCATGAAGAGCGCGCCGCCGATGAGGGCGAGAGCGATGGCGAAGAGCACGAAGCCCCGCCAGTTGAAATTGGGATCGCCGGTGCCGTTGCCATTGCCACTGGGCGGGCGATTTCCTCGAGGTGAGCGGGGTTCAGATTGAGCCATGGAATCGGAGTAGAGAAGCAAAAGTCGGGCACCGTAACAGAACGCCTTCTCAGAAGCAAACGCGCGGGCCCGCACCAGCTCAAACTAGAGGGTCAAATGAGAGGGTCAACTGCTCTTCCGCCCGGGGCCGGTGCGATCCCTGAAAAATAGCGCGTCCTCATCCCCGCCCACCGCCCGCGCTCGCATTCCCACAAATACAGCTTCTTTACTGATTGACCAGTCCGCTCCCTCCGGCCTGAATCGTCGCGCATCCGCTTTCGGATCCGACGCTGAAACAAAAACCACCATCGCAACCGCCTCCGGCCTCCGCTCCATCGGCAGAAAACGGCACCGCGATCCTCCTCTCCCCCCCTCTGACGCGCGGATTCCTGAGGCTTCAATGAATCCGCCATGCCACCATCTGCCAGACACAGCATAGAATCTTCAAACCCGCTCGACCTCAGAGCGCTGGGCTGGATTTTGTGGGAAAAAGCCTGGCTCATCGGCGCGCTCACTATGGCAGCCTTGCTCGCCGGCGGGATCTACCTCAGCCGCTGCGAGCGCGTCTATTCCGCGACGACGACCATCGAAGTCCAGACGCAGCAGGACAAACTCCTCAAGCCGGACGCTGAGCGGGCGGATGAGCGCACGATCGGGCTCGTGCTCAAGACGATCGAGCAAACGCTCGAGAGCCCCGCACTCCTACAGCGGCTGGCCGGGCGCCCAGAACTCACGGCCGACCCCGATTTCCGTTCGGCGATCGAGTCCGCGTCGTCTGAGTTGAAGATTCAGCAGATCATCGCGGACTGGATCTCCGTGGATGTCCGCCGCAATACGAACCTCATGGACATCACCGCCGAAGGCTTCAGCCCGGCGCTCGCGCAACGCCTTTCCCGGCTCCTGGTGGAGGAATTCGTGCGCTCGACCGCAGAGGACCGCGTGCAGGTCTCGCGAGAGACGCAGGATCTCCTCCGGCAGGAAGCCGATCGGTTGAAAGCGGCCCTCGAGAAGTCCGAAACGAAACTCCAGCAGTACAAGGAGCAGCACCGCGCCGTCTCGCTCGAGGAAAAGCAAAACATCGTCGTCGAGCGGCTGAAGGAGCTGAATCAAAGAGTCACCCAGGCGCGGGCCGAGCGCCTGAAGATCGAGGCCGACCGCGCGCAGCTCACCCAACTCGCTGGCGAGGCTCCCATGCGGCTCCTGCTCCTGCCGACGGTCGCAAACGCCCCGGAGGTCGCCGAAGTGCAGAGGCGCGTCAGCGAAAAAGGCGCGGAACTCGCCGCGCTCCGGCTGCGCTACAAGCCTGAACATCCGAAATACCTCGAGGCCCAGAGCGCGCACGCGGAACTCGAGGCGCATCTCGATGCGGCGATCCTCCGTGCCGCCGACCTGGTTGGCACGGCCCTGGAAGCGGCCAGGGCTTCCGAAGCGAAATTTGAAGAAGCCCTGCGCGGGCAGGAATCGATCGCGCTCGAGCTCAGCGAGATGGCCATCCCCTACCAGACCCTGGCGCGCGAAGTGGAGTCGGACCGCGCGCTCTTTGCCTCGCTGCTCGCGCGGCTGAAAGAGTCCGACGTGGCCCAGGGCGTCCCACCGTATGCGATTCGGATCGTCTCGCCCGCGGCCTTGCCCGAGCGGCCCATCCGCCCGAACAAGAAAATCGTCCTGCTGCTGACTCTCTGCGGCGGGCTGGCCGCCGGACTGACCGCTGCGCTCGGCACGCGCGCCTTCGACCGTTCGCTCCGC
>JBGSYE010000550.1:0-2163 GCA_041751075.1 Chthoniobacteraceae bacterium | reverse complement strand
CGCGGCGAACGCGCTGGATTTGGAAAAGGCGAAAGCGGCTGGCATCTCGGGCGCGATGCTGGAGCGGCTCACGCTCAATCCGAAGCGCCTCGCCGCGATGGCCGATGGCATCCGCGAAGTGGCCGCGCTGCCCGATCCCGTCGGCGAAATCCTCCGCAAGTGGACGCGCCCAAATGGCCTGCGCATCAGCAAGATCCGCGTGCCGATCGGCGTCGTGGGCATCATCTACGAATCCCGCCCGAACGTGACGAGCGACGCCGCCGTGCTTTGCACGAAAACGGGCAACGCCACGATCCTCCGCGGCGGCAGCGAATCCATCCACTCGAACGTCGCAATCGCCGCCGCGCTCAGTCGCGGCTGCGAGCAGGCCGGGCTCCCGGCGGACAGCGTGCTCCTGATTCCGACCACCGACCGCGACGCCGTGAAGCATCTGTGCGGCATGGACAAGTATCTCGACGTGATCGTCCCGCGCGGCGGCAAAGGACTCATCGAGACGGTCGTCAGCCACGCCCGCATGCCCGTCATCAAGCACTACGACGGCATCTGCATCATGTATGTGGACCGCGACGCGGACCTCGCGATGGCGGAGAGCATCGTCGTGAACGCCAAGTGCCAGCGCCCCGGCGTCTGCAACGCCATCGAGACCGTCCTCGTGCATCGCGACGTCGCGGAGAAATTCTTCGCCACCGCCGGCAGGACGCTGCTGGAAAAAGGCGTGCAACTCCGCGCCGATGACTTCTCGCGAGAAACGCTCGGCACCCGGCACCCGACCCTCGCCGCTCAAGTCTCCGCCGCCGCGCCGGAGGATTACCGCACGGAATTTCTCGACCTCATCCTCGCGGTGAAAACCGTGGACTCGCTCGAAGAGGCGATCGACCACATCGAGACGAACGGCTCCCATCACAGCGACGGCATCGTCACCGCGAACTCCGGCACCGCCGAGCGCTTCCTCGCCGAGGTGGATTCCGCGACCGTCTATTGGAATGCCTCGACGCGCTTCACGGACGGCGCCGAGTTCGGGTTCGGCGCCGAGATCGGCATCAGCACCGACAAGCTCCACGCCCGCGGCCCGATGGCCCTCGAAGAACTGACCACCTACAAATATCTCCTCCGCGGCACCGGCCAGATCCGGGAGTAGGAAAACTCCACGACATTTGTTCGCGCCGCTGCATGGAGCGGCGGGGAAGCATGAGGCGTCGAACTCAGCGCGACATTCTTCGCCTGCCTTTTCCAAATTTATGATGCGCGGCAGTATAACTTTGGGAGCGAGATGGGGAAATCTCTTGTTATTTCAGGAGCACGAGAAACCCGTGCCGGGTTCGATGCGCAGAAGTAACTTGGCAAATGCGGTGCGCAGGTGCAGACGTCTCGGCGACCCAAGCGCAGCAAAACCCGAGACGCCACTGGTGGAGAAGGGCCGCAAGGCCGTTCCACCCCGTTCAGGAGCGTGGGACCGCAGCCTCGCGACGATGCCTATAGTGGCAGCCGCCTCCGCAACGAGGGCCGTGCTGACCCTGATTGAGAGATTGACCTACTCCATTTCGACGCTGCGGGCGCTTGGGTCCACATCACCCACCCGAGTCCCGGCCGCCGCCCGTTTTCCTGAGAAACAGCGCAACGGCCTCTTTCTGTTGCATTCGCCAATCCCCGCCACAGATAAACAGACCTATTCTGTTATTTGAGAGGCGACGTTAGGGTGAATGCAGAAATGGTCACGGGAAGAGCTAAAGGCAATCGCGGAAGACAGCGCAGACGAACAGCAGACAGAAGTAGCCTAGAAAAAACCACAGCGCAGGAAGGTAGAAAAGCAGCGCGAGAAGCCGGGCAGAAAGTGGCCACGCGAGGCGAAGAAGGCAAGCGGCGCCGAGCGCCACGCTAAGCGTGATTGCTGCGTAATCGGTGAAAGTGGTGAAGACACGTTGAGGCCAGCGAGTGAAGACCAGATAAACCGAGACAAGTAGAACGGGGCCGATGGTGGCACCGATGACCGCCCAAAGGCGCCTGCGCATGTCAAGTTCCGATCGGCTTGTAGTGGTCGGGTTCATGGCTGTCGATTGCCTAGACGTGTGCGAAGTCGCGACCCCAAGCTCAGCGACTGCGGAGCGCGGCGCGCTTGCTGAGGAAAGGTGGCGGGATGGTCGGCAGCAGCCAGCGTGACGCCCG
>JBGSYE010000549.1:0-4777 GCA_041751075.1 Chthoniobacteraceae bacterium | reverse complement strand
CCGCGCCGGGGACGCCGGCGTGGGCGTCGATGATCGCAGCGCTCACGGGCGTGCCTTCGCGCAGGCCGAACATTTTCGCCATCGCGCCGAGCAGTCCACCCGCTGCGACACCGGGTGCGAGCAGACGGCCGGGCATCTTATCTTTCACCACGCGCGCGAACTTAGGATTCACCGCGCGCAGGAAATCCTCGGTCGGGTAGCCGTCCGTCGCGCTCCACATTCCCTTGTAACCGGCCTGGCACGTCGAGCGCGGGAGCGATTCCGCCGGCCCGCCGACGAGCTGCCACACGAACCAGTCGCCCGCCTCGAGCCATACCTCGGCGGCATCGTAGGCGCGCGGCGCGCTTTCGAGCGTCTCGAGCATCTTCGGGAAAAACCACTCCAGCCCGATGATCCCGCCGTAGCGAGCGAGAAACTTTTCCTTTCGCTTCCGCGCAACGGCGTTGATGCGGTCGGTCTGCGCCTGCGCACCGTGATGTTTCCACAGCTTCGGCCACGCCAGCGGCTCGGAGGAAAACTCGCGCAACAGGCAGAGCGGCGTCCCATCGCGCTTCGTCGGCAGCATCGTGCAACTCGTGAAATCCACGCCGATCCCCGCGACTTCAACGCCCTTGGCTCCACGCAGCGCCGCGCGAGTCGCCTTCGCGGCGGATTCGATCCAATCGAGCGGATGCTGGAGTGCGTAGCGGGGCGGGAGTTTCTTCTTCGAGCCGGGCAGCGACTCGATGATCTGTCCGTGGGGATACTTCGCCACCGTGGAGGCCAGCTCGCGTCCGCGCAGATCGACGAGCACCGCACGCACCGACTCCGTGCCGAAATCGAGACCGAGCGCCGCCTTCATTTCGACCGCGGGTTGCGCAGGAAGTAAAAGCGCCCGTCTTCGGCACCGCCGAGAAAATCTGGCACGCCATCGCCGCCGAAATCGACGACGGTCGGGCTCACGTCATGGCCCTCGATATTTGTCTCCGCGATGAGTCCCATGTCCTGGAAGAACCACTTGCCGTCCGCCGAGGAAGTCTGCCGGAGCACGTTGGCGTTTGCCGAATTGAGGAGCAAGTCGAGGTGACCGTCGCCATCCCAATCCACCACGCACAGCTTCCGCCGCCCGCTCTTTCCCGCGATCCCGGAGTTCAAGCGCATCGGTTCGCCGGGCGTCATTTTCACTGGCGTCTTCACCACGAGTTTTTCGAGCAGGCCGATATCTTTCGCCTGCGGATCGGCGCAGAGCGCGCGTTTTGGCGCAAGGAGCACGAGTTTGCCGTCACGTTTCGCTCGCTCGAAAAAGGCGAGGTATCCCTCCTGATCGAGCATCACCAGATCGGTGAGTCCGTCCTTGTTCCAATCCACGCCGACCGGCGTCGTGCGCCATTGCGTGAGCAGCGCCTTGCCCTCGGGTCGCATCCAGCCATAGGCGAGCGCGGGCTGCGGACCCTTCCACTCGACTTCGATGGGCTGCTCGGCGGCGAGCTTCGGCGCGGTGCGCGTGCCGGTGTTCCGATACCAGACGACTTTGCCGAGGATGGAATTGACGAGCAGATCGGGGAGCCCGTCGCCGTCCCAATCAGCGACGCTCAGCGTGGTGTAACCCCACTTCGCTTCGCACGGTCCCTGGATGCTGCCATTCGGGCCGGCCATTGGGCGGATGACTTTGCCGGCTGCTTCGAGCCGCTTCGGCGCGGCCCACTTTGGCTGCGCGACTTTCGGGCCGCTGAGATTTTCGAAGAAGCCGATGTAGCCCGCGGTGTTGCCGCTGACGATGTCGGTGTCGCCGTCGCCGTCCCAATCGACGCCGACCGGCGTGGCGAGCGCGCCAAACTTCAGCGTGTCCGCCTCCTGCTGAAAGTAACGCGGAGCGAGGAAGAGCGGGGTATTTTTCTCGTCGAACTTCCCGGTGTTTTCCACGAAGGCCACGCGCCCGTCCTCGTCACCCACGATGAGGTCGAGGTCGCCGTCCTTGTCCCAGTCGATCGCCGCGGGCGTGATCATCTCGAGATCCATGGTGAGATACGCGCCCTTCGGTGTCTTTACTCGGCGGACCAGCGCATACTTCGGCTTGGTGCGCGTGCCGGTGTTTTCAAAGTAAGTGAACCCATCGAGGAACTCGCCGCAGAGCAGGTCGAGATCGCCGTCGCCGTCGAAGTCCGCGAAGTTCGGCGAAGGCCAGCCATAGGTCTCCACCGGACGATCCTCGGCCATGACTTTCTTCGGTTTGTCGTAAGCGGGCGCCGCGATGCTGCCGGTGTTGCGGATGAAGTACACGTAGCCGCGCAGCGGGCCATTCATCCAGCGGCCATCGGCGGTGTAGGCATTGTCCCAGCCGTATTCCGTCCAGTCGCCGACGCCGACGATGAGATCGAGCGCGCCGTCGCCGTCGTAATCGACGTGCCGCCACATGTTCGCGCGGACTTTGTTCGGGTGAACCTTCGCGTCGAGCGGGAGCTTCACTTCCTGATCGAGCCCGGTCTTGAGGAAATCCGGATGCGCCTTGCCGGGCGAGAGCACCATGGGCTTTCCGTCCACGTAACTCACCTGCACGTTCTGCATGCCTTTGCTGATGCGGCGCGCGGGCTTGAAGACGGGCATCTTGTTCTTCGCGGTGTCGCCGCTCGCATTCTCGAAGAAGTAAGTGCCGTTGTAAGGTTTGTCCGGGCAGTTGACGACGAGGTCGAGATCGCCGTCGCCGTCGAAATCCATCGGCAGTGGCCACGCCCAGAGGCCGACGCCGAGATCCACGACGAGGCCGGGGTGGTTGTATTTGAGCGGTTCGAGGGCGGTCGCAGTGGCGGCGAGCGCGAGGGAGACGATGGGGATGATGAGACGCATGGGAGGCATGGGGTGATGGGATGAAGGTTAGCTGGCGGCTTCGAAGCGCTGGAGGTCGGCCAGCACGTCGTCAGGCAGAGTGATCGGCGTGTCCTGCGGACTCGCTTCCGTCTGCAGCCGGTCGAAATGCGCCAGGGCTTCGTCGCGGCTGGCGCGGATGTGCGCGAGCATCGCGGCGTGCGCTTTCTCCGCATCGCCAGCGCGCACGGTCTTGAGGATGCGCAGATGGAAGCGGTGTGTCTCGAGGATCACGTCGAGATGATGGGTCTGGCGCGGGGTGCCGAAGATGCCGGTGAGGAGTCGCGAGTCGCCGACGATTTTCATCATGCGCCGATTACCCGAACTGCGGAGGAGCACGAGGTGAAAGCCGAGGTCCGCCGAGAGGAGGCGCTTCATCATCGTGGCGTCTGGCGTCGTGCTCTTCGCCTTCTGCATCGCGGTTGCGATTGCCTTGATCTCGTCGCAGAGTTTTTCCAGCAGCCGCAGATCTTCCTCCCGCACACGGCCCGCGGCTTGGGCCACGGCGAAGGGCTCCAGCGCTTCGCGCAACTCATAAAGCTCCGCGAGATCGCGCCGCGAAAGCTGCCGCACTACGGTGCCATAGCGCGGCACCTGCGTGAGCACACCTTCCTGTTCGAGATGCCGGATGGCTTCGCGCACCGGCGTCCGACTTACCCCGATCTCCTTCGCCAGCGTATTCTCCGAGATGACGTGCCCCGCCGGCAGCTCCCCGCAGAGGATTTTCCGCTGGATGTGCTGATACGCCTGCTGGCGCATCGAGACGGATGGGACGGAGGATTTGGGCATTGGCGTGGGGCTGGTATCCCAGCGGGATATCCCTGTCAATCCGCAACGCGATTTGTCGTTAAAAAAGCCGGCCCGAATATTTGCCAAAGGGGGGATGAGACCTCCCGCGTGCTCGCCTGCCGCGTCCCTCGTTGTCCGTATTATCCACCGCTCATCACGCGGCTGGAGGAGTCCACGTCCACACCTGCGAAATAACGAAGGTAGTGAAAAAGCGCCGGGCCGACGAAGAGAAGGCTGTCGAAGCGATCCAGCAGGCCGCCGTGACCGGGGATGGTGGCGGCCATGTCCTTGATGCCGAGGTCGCGCTTGATGCTGGACATGACGAGGTCGCCCCATTGTCCGGTGAGGGAGAGGAGCAATCCGAGCGTGGCGAGGTGGAGGGGAGTGTCGATGCGCGTGCCGGGCAGGATGCAATGCACGAGGAAGGCGAAGAGCGCGGAGGTAAGGACGAGGGCGCCGAGCGCGCCGCCGAGGGTTTTGCTCGGGCTGGTCTGCGGCGCGAGCTTGCGGCGGCCGAAGATCTTGCCGGTGCAGTAGGCGAAGATGTCGTTCATTTCCACGCAGAGCACGATGGCGAGGAGCAGCGCGGTGCCGTGGGTGAAATTCGCGAAGTAGCCGAGGTGACCGAGGCAGATGCCGAAGAGGACAAAGGAAAACATCCCGAGGGCGACGCGCTGGATGTAACCGCGCGGCTCGTCGGCGAAAAGGGCGACAATGACGATGAGCGAGACGGTGAGGGAACCCAGCGCGGTGAAGAAGCCGTGCCAGCGATCGGCGACGGCGAAGGTGGTGAGGATGATGCCGAGCGTGACGACGCCGCTGATCGCGCGGTGACGGAAGAGGCCCACCGCGCGGGCAAACTCGCGGTAGCACGCGAGGCTGAGCAGCCCGACCCCGAGCACGGCGGGCAGCCGGCCGAGCAGCATCGGGACGACCATGAGCGGGACGAGGAAAAGCCACGAGCGGTAGCGCATCCAGAGATCGGTGCGCAGTGCCGGGGTGAGTTTGTGCGCTCTATCCAGGCCGAGGAAGATGAGCGGTGTGAGCACGAGCACCGCGAGGAGTGCCGCGACGATCCAGAAGGTGACGGGATGCCAGCCCACGATCATGGCCGGCGCTTCGTGCGCAGGTGGGCCGCGATCCGCGC
>JBGSYE010000548.1:0-9729 GCA_041751075.1 Chthoniobacteraceae bacterium | reverse complement strand
GATTGGAAACCGTGATCACGCCGCCGTCATCGGCGGCACACTCGGCGGCCGCTGCTGCGCCGGCGCGGCCTGGATGCGCGACGACGGCGAGAGGGATTCCGTCTTCTCCGTGCGCTGGCCGGGATACGCCACGCGGCTGTGCATCATGCTCCGGAGGGTGTGCTTGAAGGTTTCGCCCAGCTCTTCGAGCTCGCGCATCGTCAGGTCGCAATCCTTGAGCTGCCCGTCGAGCAGCCGCTTCTCGATGATGTCATCCACGAGCTGATCGATCTTCTGCGGCGTGATCTTCTCCAGGCTGCGGCTCGCGCTCTCGATGCTATCCGCGAGGCTGATGATCGCACACTCCCGCGTGTCCGGCCGCGGCCCCGGATAGCGGAAGCTCTCCTCGCGCACCTCGGGCACGTCTTCCTCGCGAATGTTCCTGATCTTCCCGTCGGCGAGCGCGCCCTCCTGCTGCTGCTGCGCGCGCTTGTAAAAGTACCAGACCAGCGACGTGCCGTGGTGTTGCTGGATCACGTCGATGATCTGCTGGTTGAGATTCGACTTCAGCGCGAGATCCACGCCTTCCTTCACATGCGCGATGATGACCAGGGCGCTCATCGTCGGCGCGAGTTCATCGTGCGGGTTGCGATCGCGCCGCATGTTTTCCGTGAAATACTCGGGCTTCACCAGCTTGCCGATGTCGTGAAAATACGAGCACACCCGGCACATCGTCGCGTTCGCGCCGATCGCCTCCGCGGCGGCTTCCGCGAGATTCGCCACCACGAGACTGTGGTGGTAGGTGCCCGGCGCCTCGAGCGTGAGCCGGCGCAGGAGCGGATGATTGAGATCGCTCAACTCGAGCCAGGCGATGTCCGTCGTGACGCGGAAGGGATTCTGCAAGAGCGCCACCGTCAGCACCGCGAGCAGCGCGGTGAGCACCCCTCCGCCCACCGCGATCGCACTCTGCCAGCCGAGCAGCGTCCAGTGCGTGCCCGGCAAGTCTTCCAGCACCAGCGGCCCGATCATCCCAAAGAGAAGCGCCAGCGCCCACGTCGCGAGCCCCACCAGCAGGCCGGCCCGCAGGATTTGCGTCCACCGGCGCGCCGAGAGCGTCACAAAGACGCCCGTGAACCCGACGAGGAGACTCATGACCATGATTGCCGGATCGGAGTGGCGCGAGACGATCATGCCCCAGAGCGTCACAAAGATCGCCGCGTAAAGTCCGTGCCCCGCGCCGAGCAGGACCGAGAGCGCCAGCGGCGCAAAGGCGAGCGGCGCGAGCAGTCGCCAGAGTTGCTGCCGCTCGAGGCCCGTGATCACCCCCGCCGTCTGCACCTGTGAATCCGCCATCCCGAGCACGGCCTTGATGAGCACGAGATGCAGCAGACAGATGCCGAAGAGCAGCAGCAGCCGGGAATTGCTCGCAAAAGTCCGCGGGTGCGCGATCCAGACCTGCGCCAGCGCCGTGCAGAAAATGAGGACCGCATAGATCACCTGCAGCATCGGCCGCGGCTGCGGGTCCGCCCAGACCAGCAGCGCGAGCCCGACGATGAAGCCGGCGATGACGCCGAGCTTTGCCGTCAGCCCATGTTCGAGCGTTTCCACCCACTCGCTTTCGGTGCGGCGGCGTCGGATTTTCGACGATGCGAGCCCCTTTCGGACAAGGCGCTGTCTTTCAAAAAAGCCAAGCATTGGCAGTGAACTGGAGCGCCGAGAGTCGAGCGCCGGACCGCGAAATGCAACGGTTTGTTTCCCCCGCAGCGGTAGGGCGAGCAAATCCTGCGAGCACAGGCGGAACCCCTTTCACGGAGCGGTTTCGTTTCGTTCCTCCAGGGTGTTCCGTCCCGCCTACCCTATTCTGTCCGCGAAACCGAGACAGGCTCACTGCGGCTGCGCGCGGCCTCTTTCTGCGGCTGCCACATCGGTTCCCACTCGGGCAGTTCAGTGCGTGCGGTCTTCAGGTAGGCGCCGATCTTTGCCGCGATCTCGGGATGGTCGGCGGCGACGTTGGTCTTTTCGGCCACGTCTTTCGCCTGATCGTAGAGCGCGATGGGGGCGTCGGGGGCGCCGGTGCGGATGCCTTTCCAGCGCCCCCGATAGAGCGCGGCCTGCTTGAAGCCGCCCTCGTGGAATTCCCAGTAGAGGAACTCGTGCTCTTTCTGCTCCCCGGCCTGGCCGAGCAGCGTGGGCACGAAGCTGATGGAGTCGATCCCCGCCGGCGGCGTGGCTCCGGCGAGCTCCGCGGCGGTGGCCATCCAGTCGCCGAAGTAGGCGACATGCGCGGTCTCGCCGCCGGGCTGCACTTTCCCCGGCCACCAGGCGATGCAGGGGACGCGGATGCCACCGTCGGTGAGGCTGCGCTTAATGCCGGTGTAGGGGCCGCTGGGCTGAAAGCGCGCGAGGTCGTGGTTGCTCTCGTTGTGCGGGCCATTGTCGCTGGTGAAGATGACGAGGGTGTTTTCCGCGAGGCCGAGAGACTTCAGGTAATCCATCATGCGGCCGACGTAGCCATCCAATCGCGTGATCATCGCGGCCTGGCCTTTATCGGGCTTGGGCCAGTCCTTGTCGGCATAGGGGCCGTAGTCCGGCACATGCGCGCCGTCGCCGAGTGCGCGCGTGCGCTCGTTATTCGCGTGGGGGATCACCATGCTCCAGTAGAGGAAAAATGGCGCGCTCCGGTGCTCACTCACAAACTTCAGCGCCTCGTCCGCGAAGAGATCGTCCGCAAACTGAACCGCCGTCGTGGCGTAGCCGGCGCCGGAATCACCGACCGGCGTGACCACGTTCCGGAGCTGCTGCCGACTGTCGTTGCGCCAGAGGAAATCCGGGAAGTGATTATGCGCGTGACCCTGGTTCAGGTAGCCGAAGAAGCGGTCAAAGCCTTGCTTCTGCGGGATGCCGCTCTCGGCGGCGCCGACATCGCCGAGGCCCCATTTTCCAATGAGCGCGGTGGTGTAGCCGGCGTCCTTCAGCACGCGCGCGACGGTCACATCGCCCTCGCGGAGCGCTTGCGCGGCGGGATTCGTCTTCCCGGAATTCCCCCGCACGCGGGTATGACCGTGATGCTGCCCGGTCATGAGCACGCTGCGCGATGGCGCGCACACGGTGGCTCCGGCGTAGAAGTGCGTAAAGCGCAGCCCCTCGCGCGCCATGCGATCGAGGTGCGGCGTCTGGATGACCTTCTGGCCGTAAGAGCCAAGATCGCCGTAGCCGAGATCGTCGGCCATGATCCAGATGAGGTTTGGCTTTGCGGCGGCGTGCGCAGGCGGCGCGGCCAGCGCGATCGCGCAGAGGAAGGTGGTGAGGAGGTGTTTCATGGTTCGAGGGATCGCAGGTTATTGATTCTTCTTCGCCCGGCCACCCTTCGCCTTGCCGCCGGGCGTGATGGCGGACTGGTATTCCCAGCGCTTCTTCCACTCCGCAAGATACGGCTGGTAGGCGGGGTGTTCGGTCCACGCGATGGATACGGGATCGGGCGGTGAGACTTTGCCTCCGGGATAATCCGCCCCCGCGAAGCTGGCGTTGACGCTTTCATTCCAGGCGAGCAATTCCTTCTTCAGCTTCTCGAAGAGCTCCGGCTGCGTCGTGCGGAGATCTTTCGTTTCGTTGGGATCCGCTTCGAGATCGTAAAGCTGGAAGCTGCCATTGCCGATATCCTCGGTGAGGATCTTGTAACGCTGGCCGGTGAGTGCGGCCTTGGTCCCGAAGCGGAATGGCATCGGCTTCTTCCGCTCGCCGATCTCGCCGGCGAAGAGTGGCTCGAGACTGATCCCGTCGATGGGTTCGATCATCACCTCCTTTGGCAGGCCGAGGATGGCGGCGACGGTGGGGAAGAGATCCATCGTGCAGGCTGGATATTGGGTGACGCGCGGTTCGATCACCGCCGGCCACTCGATGATGCCGGGCACGCGCAAGCCGCCCTCGAAGACGCTGCCTTTGAAGCCGCGCAGTCCAGCCACGGTCTCCGGCGTGATCCCGGGCAGCCCGCCGTTGTCGCTGTTGAAGACGACGAGCGTGTCATCGGCGATGCCGAAGTCCCGCAGCTTCTTCCGCAGTGTGCCAATGCTGCGATCCATCGCGACGAGTTCGCCGTAGTGCTCGCGGGAGGTTTCATTGAGCGAGGCGAATTGCGACTTGTCCGCATCCAGCGCCTTGAAGGGACTGTGCGGCGTGCCGAACCAGATGATGGCGAAGAGCGGCTTCCCGCCGGAGCGATGTTTCTCGATGAACTTCACCGCTTCATCGACCGCGACCTCCGACGAATCGCCCGTGAATTCCACGAACTCGCCCTGTCGCGACATCAGCGGATTCTGATCGAAGAAGTTCGTCACCGACACCCATTCGTCGAATCCAAACGCCGACGGGCTGCGCGGATCGGTGCGCAGGATCGGCGCGCCCGGACCTTTGAACCCATTGAGATGCCACTTGCCGAAATGCCCGGTGACATATCCCGCCGCCTTCAGCGCCGGCGCGATCGTCTGCTCCTGCAAGCGCAGTGCAAACCCGTGGCTCAGCACTCCCGAGCGATCCGGCGAGCGCCCGGTGAGGACGCTGGCCCGCGTGGGCGAGCAGACCGGGCAGCCGGCGTAGAAGCGTTCGAATCGCAGCCCATTGGCCGCCATCGCATCGAGATTCGGCGTCTTCAGCAGCGGGTGTCCGCGATAGCCCGTCTGCCCCCAGCCCATGTCATCCGCCATCACGAAGATGATGTTCGGCTTCGCCGCGAAAAGCGATGCCGCGAGGAGGAATGCAAAAAGGATGGTGATGAGGTGTTTCATGAGTCGGATGGTTATCACTTGGCTTTGTCGGGATTCGCCTTCGCCCACGCGCGATATTCCTCGAGCGTGTAAAAGGTCGCGTGGCGATAAAGGCGCCCGCCTTCCTCGACGAGGTCCGGCGCATTGAAGCTCCACGCGTCGCCTTTCGCCTTCATGAGCGCGGCGAGCTTCGCGTCCAACTCCTTCGCGAGCGCGGCGTGCGCGGGATCGCCGATGAGATTCTTCATCTCCGCGGGATCCGTCTCGCGATCGAAGAGCACCCACGGCTCATCCTCGTAGCGGGCATAGGTGTGGCGCGCGGTGACGATGCCGCGCCACGGTTTCACGATGCCGTCGGGGGTGTAGGGCACGAAGATCTGCAGCAGCACGGCGTCGGGCCCATCGGTAGTCTGGCCGAGCGCGACGCGCGACAGGTCCGCGCCTTGCATCGTCTTCGGTACCTCGATCCCCGCGAGCCCGAGGAGCGTGGGCGCCATATCCACATGGCTGAAAAGTGTGTCCACGGCTTTGCCCTGCGGCACGCGCGCCGGCCAGCGGATGATGCCCGGCACGCGCGCGGATTCATCATGCGGCTTCCGCTTCCGCCGCAGGCCGTGGCTGCCGAGCATGTCGCCGTGATCCGAGGTAAAGAGGACGATCGTGTTCTCGTCCGCCCCGGTTTCCTTCAAGGTCGCGAGCAGGCGGCCGACCTGATCGTCGAGCGCGGTGATGGCCGCGTAGTAAGCGGCGACTTCCTCCCTGCCACCGACCGGCACGTAAGGCCGGACGGGCATTCCGGGTCGGCGCAGTCGCGGCGGGATGCCGGGAGTGCCGCGAGCCGACTCGCTACCGGCCTGCCAGTTTGCCGGCATCGTGAGTTTCCCCGGGTCGTAGCGCTTCATGTATTCCTCGGGCGCGCCGTAGGGATCGTGCGGCGGCCCCATCTGCACGGTGAGGAAGAAGGGCTGCTCCCGCGGCTGCGCGCGCAGGAATTCGATCGCAAAATCGCACGACGCCACCGGCTCGAATTTCGGCACGAGGATTTCCTCCGGCGTGTCGCGGAAGTAGATGGGTGAAAAGTGCAGGTGATGGCACTCGTAGGCCGCCCAGAACTCGAACCCCTGCCGCCGCGGCCCCGGCGGCACGAAGCCTGGATCGCGCGGCCCGCCATCGAGATGCCACTTGCCGACGAAGCCGGTGCGATACCCCGCGTCGCGCAGGATCTCCGCGATCGTGACGTGCTCCTCGCGCAGCCGCAGATCATTCGCGACCATTCCATTCACGTGCGGATAAGTGCCCGTGAGCAGGATCGCGCGCGCCGGACAGCACACGGGCACATTCGCGTACGCGCGCCGGAAGAGCACGCCCTCGGCGGCGAGCCGGTCGATGTGCGGCGTCTGCACGTCGGGATTGCCCGCGCAACCCATCGCCGAGCCCCGCATCTGATCGGGGAGGATGAGCAGGATATTGGGACGCGCCGACGGTGCGGCGACTGCGGTGGGGTAGTGCGTGGCCGCCGTAAACAGCAGGATGGCGCAGAGGAAATTTTTCATGAGGCCCGATTCACTGGAGTTGCGGCTTGCCGGGAACGATGCCGGCGTGGTGCGCTTTCGCCGCGCAGGGGAGGCGTCCACGTCCGCCGCATCGAGCGCTTCAACGGCGAGGATTTCAACTCGGTCTCGCATTCCCTGGTTTCAGTCTGGGATCGGATCATTCGCGCCCACATCCCTGCCTTCCCAATTCACCGCACCGGTAGCGGCGTCGTAGAGCAGGATGCGGTTCGCGCTGCCGGGCACGGGCTTTTTGTTCACCTTCGGCAGCCACTTCGCGAGGTCGCGCTTTACGTCGCCTAGCTTCGGATCGGCGGCGACGTTCTTCCATTCGTTCGGGTCGCCCTGCATGTCGTAGAGCTCCTCGCTGCCGTCGGCGTAGTGGATGTAACGCCAGCGTTCGGTGCGGATGCCGTGGTTGTCGTGATTGTGCGTGGTGATCGCCGGCCACTCGCGAGGCGCGGCCGCATCCTCGAGCTGCGGCACGAGGCTGTGGCCTTCGAGATCAGGGCGGGCGGGGAGGTCCGTGAGCGCGAGCAGCGTCGGGAAAATGTCGAGCAACTCCGCGGGCCGCGCGCACTTCGCCCCCGCGACGATGCCAGGACCGGCAAAGATCAGCGGCACGCGCGTCGAGCGATCCCACAGTGTGTTCTTTCCGGTGATCGCCTTTTCACCGACATGCCAGCCGTGATCGCTCCACAGCACGATGACCGTGTCCTTCGCGCGGCCCGTGGCATCGAGCGCGGCGAGCAGGCGGCCCACCTGCGCATCCATGAAGCTCGTGCTCGCCAGATAAGCGCGCACCAGCGGCCGCCACTCATTGCGCTCAACGAGTGTGTGCAGGCGCGGCTCCGGCAGCTTCCAGTGCAGATACCAGGAGAAGCGCGGCGTATCGTCGCGGTCGCCGTCGAGCACCGGCGGCATCTGGAGCGTGGCGTCGGGGTAAAGGTCGAACCACTTCTGCGGCGCGTAACACGGCACGTGCGGCAGGCGAAATCCAGCGGCGACGAAGAACGGTTTATCCGCAGGCGCACCGCGCAGCGCTTCGATCGCGGCGTCGGCGATTTTGTAATCCGCCGCATCTTCATCGCGCTCCGGAAACGCTCCCCAGTCCATCGCCGGATGGCGCGGCTCGGGGAGATTCGCGAAGGGCTTCGCCGGCTTGCCCATCCCCGGCGCCGGTCCCCAGGTGTTGAACTCGGGCGGGCGATCCTTCTGCTTGAAAGAGCCGTCGTGATAGATCTTCCCGCACGTAAAGGTGTGGTAACCCGCCTGCGTGTAAGTCTGCGGCAGGGTAATGTGCGACTTCGTCTGCTCGACATCGCGGATGCCCGGTGCCAGCCCGTAGATGCCAGTGGAAGAGGGACGCAGTCCGGTGAGCAGACTGGAGCGCGAGGGATTGCACAGCGGCGCCTGGCAGTGCGCATTCGTGAAGAGCGTGCCGCGCGCGGCGAGCCCGTCGATATTTGGCGTCTTCACCTGCGGATGCCCGCCGAGACAGCCGATCCAGTCGTTCTGATCGTCGATGGCGATGAAGAGGACGTTGGGTCTTGCAGCCGGGCTGGAGACGGCAGAGCCAGCGAGGACGACGAGAAAGAGGCAGCGGGTGAGAGTATTCATCGGAGAGAAGCCGGAGAATGACCAGGGACCAAGCTCCACGCAATACCGGCGAAATCTAGCTCCGCCAGGAGCGGCGACACGTCTGTCGCCGGCCCACCTCGCGGGGTTGTCGGCATACTCATGGCACCAGCCTTCGGGACGAAGGCCCGGCAGGCGCTCGGGCTCAGCCCCCGGTGTGCCACTCCTGGAGAGGCTTCACGGTGTAACCCCTCGCCTTGAGCGCGCGGATGCCTTCGATGCCGGCGCGGGCGGCGCGGAGGGTCGTCATCACCAGGACACGACTGCTGCTGGCGGTGCTGCGGATGCGGGCCTCGTCTTCGCGGGCGACCTTGCCGCTCGGGGTGTTGATGATCATCGCGAGTTCGCCGTTCTTGAGCATGTCGAGCGCGTTGGGGCGGCCTTCGCTGAGCTTGAAGAGCTTCTCCACCGGCACGTCCGCCTTCTGCAACGCGGCCGCGGTGCCGCTGGTCGCGTAGAGCTTGAAGCCGAGTGCGATCAACTCTTTCCCGATCTGGGCGACCCTGGACTTGTCTGCATCGGCGACGCTGATGAAGACATTCCCGGAGAGCGGGAGCGGCGGTTGCGCGGCCATCTGCGCCTTCGCGTAGGCGATGCCGAAATTCGCGTCGATGCCCATGACTTCGCCGGTGCTTTTCATCTCCGGGCCCAGGACGATATCGACGCCGGGAAACTTCGTGAAGGGAAAGACCGCTTCCTTCACCGAGTAGTGTTTCGGCACGATCTCCTCGGTGAAGCCAAGTTCGGCCAGCGTTTTCCCGGCCATGATTTTCGCGGCGAGCTTGGGCAGCGGGACGCCGATGGCTTTGCTCACAAAGGGCGCGGTGCGGGAGGCGCGCGGGTTGACTTCGAGCACATAGACCTGCTCGTTCTGCACCGCGAATTGCACGTTCATCAGGCCGATCACCTTGAGCTCGCGGGCCATCTTCTTGGTGGCGTCGGCGATTTCGGCTTTCACTTTTTCGCTGAGGGAAAAGGGCGGGATCACGCAGGCGCTGTCGCCGCTGTGGATGCCGGCCTGCTCGATGTGCTCCATGATCGCGCCGATGACGACGGTCTCGCCGTCGCTGATGCAATCGACATCGACCTCAGTGGCATCCTCGAGGAAGTGATCGACGAGGATCGGGCGGAGGTCAGGCATCTTGCCTGACTCGGCGGACGGGCTTCCAGGCTCTCCGGCGGGAGGGCAGGCTGGAAGCCTGCCTGCCAAGTCAGGCTCGAAGCCTGGCCTCCGGTCGCTCCCTGCTTCGATCGCGTTGCGTATGTAGTGGCGCAAGTCCACTTCATTATGCACGAGTTCCATCCCGCGCCCGCCGAGCACAAAGCTCGGGCGCACCAGCACCGGATACGTGATCCGACTCGCGATGGCCACGGCTTCTTCTTCATTGGTCGCGGTGCCGCCGCTGGTCTGGCGGATGCCGAGCTTGTCCAGCATCGCACCGAAGAGTTTTCTATCTTCCGCAATCTCGATGCTGTGCGGCGAGGTGCCGATGATCGGGACGCCGGCAGCTTGCAGCCCGGCGGCGAGGTTGAGCGGAGTCTGGCCACCGAATTGCACGATGACGCCGAAGAGATTTTCGCTCTCCTGCTCGCAGATGTTGAGCACGTCTTCGAGGGTCAGCGGCTCGAAGTAGAGTTTGTCGCTGGTGTCGTAGTCGGTCGAGACGGTCTCGGGGTTCGAGTTGACCATGATGGTCTCGAAGCCCTCCTCGCGCAGCGCGAACGCGGCGTGGACGCAGCAGTAGTCGAACTCGATGCCCTGCCCGATGCGGTTCGGCCCGCCGCCGAGGATGATGATTTTC
>JBGSYE010000547.1:0-12432 GCA_041751075.1 Chthoniobacteraceae bacterium | reverse complement strand
GCGCGTAGGACGGCGTGTGCGCGCCGACGAGTTGCACCGCGCGTGTGCCGTCGGGTTGGTCCGGAAACTTGTCGGCGATGCCAGTGACCTGCGCGACGGCATCGGCGAAGACTTGGGCCGGGAGCGGCTTCAAGCAGGCGTGCGAGAAGAGGCGGTCGTCGCGGCGATTGCCCGCAATGGTGCGCGAGGTGAGTTGATACGTGCGCGAATCGGCGATTGCACCGACGAGCCACCGCAGGTCGAAGCCGTGTTGCGCAAACTGCGTCGCGAGCGCGTCGAGCAATGCGGGATTCGCCGCGGGATTGGTCGGGCGCAAATCATCCACCGGTTCGACGAGGCCGCGCCCGAGCAGATGTTTCCAGACACGATTCACGAGATTGCGCACGAAGAGCGGATTCTCCGGGGACGCGAGCCAGGCGGCGAGTTCGACACGACGGTCCTCGGCTTTCTGCGGAGCCGTCACACCGCCGAGCGGACGCGGTGCGACGGGCTTTCCCGTCTTGGGATGCTCGACCTCGCCGCGCCCGCTGACTTTCAGCGTGTCACCCTGCTTGCCGACGCGCGCAAAGTAGGCGGCGAAGGCATGGTAATCGTCCTGCGTCCAGCGGTCGGCCGGATGCGCGTGGCAGCGGGCGCAGGCGATCTGCGTGCCGAGAAACATGCTGCTCACGTGCTCGGCGAGGTCGCGCGGGTCGGTGGCGAGTGAGAAGAAATTCGCCGGGCCGCTCCGCGTGACTTCGCCCTGCGCGAGCAGGAGATCGCGCACGAACTGGTCGAGCGGACGATTGCTGGCGACCTGTGCGCGCACCCATTCGTGATACGTGCGCGTCGCCGCTTCGTTGCCGCGCTTGCCGCTGATGAGCAGCCAGTCGCCAAACTTCATCGCCCAGAAATCCACGAACTCCTCGCGCGCCAGCAGTGACGCAATCACCCTCTGTCGTTTCTCGTCTGATGTCGGCTCTTCGAGAAATGCGCGCACGTCCTCCGGTTCGGGCAGGCGGCCCATCAAATCGAGATGCACGCGGCGGAAGAACTCCGTGTCGTCGCTCAACGGCGACGGCGGAAGGTGCAGCCGCTGCAGCTCGGCGAGCACGCGCTCGTCGATGAAGTTGCGCGGCGTGAAGTCGCCAGTGGCGATCGGCTTTTCGCCAAACGGCACGGCGATGCGCGCCGCCGCGGCCTGGCCGGAGTAGCGCACCATCACGCTCGTCAGCCCGCGGTCGCGCGTGGTGGCGAGTCCCACTTTGTCCACGTCGGCCACGGCATCGTCATTCGACGAGTAGAGCGCGAGCGCGGTCACGTCTTCGCTGCGACCGTCGCTGAGTTCCGCGACGACGCGCAGTTGCACCGACTGCTCGGGTGCGGGCAGCAGGGTGTCCGCCGGTTCGACTCGGATGTTTGTGACGCGCAATTCCGCCGGGCCGTATGGCGCGCCGGCGGCGATCCACGCGAGCAGCGCGCGCTGCGCCTCGGAGTCGCGTTTGATTTTCCGCCCGCCCTCGTGGTCGAGTTGCCCGGCGGCCTTGCGAAGGAAGAGGCTGTTCGCAGGCGCTTCGACATCGAGGCGGCGACCACCGAGTTCACGGGTGAGATTCGCGTGGTCCTGCTCCGGGTCGTAGCCGAGGAGGCTGAGTTTCAGCCCACCCTGGCCGACGGCTGCGCCGTGACAGGCGCCAGCGTTGCAGCCGGCCTTGGTGAGGATCGGCAGGATGCGCGTGGGGAAATCGAGACGCTCGGCGGCGCTGGCCGCGCTCGTCGCGATGAACACGGCGAGCAGCGACACCAGTGGAGCGCCGCACAGGGTCATGGCGTCTTGAGGGAGTCGAGGAACTCCTGGCCGACCTTGCGCGCGTAGGGCGTGCCGTAGCGGTCGCCGAAATGCAGCACGCGGGTCCAGCCGTCGGCGGCCTGTTTGGTGAGGTCGGCGTTGTCCTTGATGTGCGCCTTCACTTCGGCGAGCACGCGGTCCACGGCCGGGTCGTCGTTCTCCCGCCGGATGAATTGCCGCAGCAGCCCCGTGAGCTTTTCATCCGCCGGCACGGCGCCGGGAGAGTTTTCCTTCGGCTTCTCACCATCCTTCTTCATCGCCTCCGCGGGCCTGCCGCGCGTCATGCCGTAGCCGGGCTGCTTCGCCGCGAGGGCTTCGGCGGTCGGCGGATTCTCGTCGCCGCATGTCTTCGCCAGCGCGGTGATCACCTTCGGTGCGTCCGCGATGCCCGGCTGCACCAGCGCGAAGTTCGCGACGACGGTGTTGTCCTTCGCAGTGACGATGGTCATCAGGCAATCCTTGTTGAGGCCGTAGTTGCCCGGCCCCTCCGCGCCGTCTGGCGAAAGGCCCACGCGCGCCTTGAGCTTGAGCGAACCATTCGCCGCGCGCACGCGCTGCTCGCCGGCGAGCCGGTCGGGCGTGAGAAAGATGACCTCCGTCCTGATGCGATCCGGACGCTCGAGGCCGTATTGCTCGATGATGCGCAGCAGCGGGATGAGCGAGCGCTCGATCTGATGCACAAAGACCAGCGCAGTCGGCGCCCCGGCATTTTCCTCGATGGGGTCGCGCTCCTTCGCATCGGCCTCACCGCCGATCCCGATGACCTTGAAGCCGGTGGTCTTCTCCCCCGGCTGCGGTCCGGAGAAGATCGGGTCGGCGGCGAGCAAGCCGGCACCCGCCAGGATCGAAAGGACGAAGAAGAGGAACGGCCGGTTTGCACGGGACTGCCGAGGAAGTGGGGGGATCGAGTTCATGATGTAATGTACTGTTTGGCTCAGGGGTGGCTCGCGACGAGAGACATTCACCCCAAAGCCGCTGCAAACAACACCACGGCAACTGGATTGTCGCTTCCTTCGTCACCTCGCCACACCGGGCGGCAAGGCGGCGCGCCAGCCGGCTTTTAGTTGCTCCGCCAGTCGCGCGGCGATGGGCCGCTGCGCGGGTTCGCCGGCGAGGTTCACATTCTCCGCGGGGTCCGTCTCGTGATCGTAGAGCTCGCGTCCGGCGTTCTGCTCTTTGCCGTCGGTCCACTCAGTGTAGCGCCAGCGATCCGTGCGGATCGAGCGGCCCATGAAGGTCTCCGGGCCGCGGCCCATCGACTTACTGCTGCCGCGCCGTGCGTATTGGCTGAATGCGGCGGACTTCCACGGGCGCGCGGGATCGTCGAGCAAGGGGGCGAAACTCGTGCCTTCGAGATGCGACGGCAGCGGCAGCCCGGCGAGCTCCGCGAGCGTGGGATAAATGTCCACGAACTCCACCAGTGCGCGCGTTTTCTGACCGGCGGTTTTCTGCTGCGGCACACTCACGATCAGCGGCGCGTGCGTGCCGAGCTCGAAGTTCGTCATCTTGGTGAAGACTCCATTCTCGCCGAGGTGATACCCGTGGTCGCCCCAGAGCACCACGAGGGTGCTCTCGCGCAGGCCGAGGCGGTCGAGTTCATCCAGCACCCGACCGATCTGCGCATCCACGAAGCTCACGCACGCGCGGTAGCCGCGGATGAGATTCAGCGCGAGCTCGTCGCTGAAGTCCCCGGTCGCCGGCACGCCGCCGTAGGTGCGGAGTTCGTAGCCGTCGTGCGTCGCCGGGCGCGGCGCGTCTTTCGGCGGATGATAGTTCGCCGGGAGCTTGATGGTGCTGGCGGGATACAGATCCCAATACTTCTGCGGGCAACTAAAAGTCAGGTGCGGCTTGACGAAACCCACGCCGAGAAAGAACGGGCGACCCTTCAGCCGTTGCAGGGTCTCGATCGCCTTCAGTGCCGTCTGGCCGTCGGGATACAAGTCGTCCGGCACATCCGCGGCTTCGTAAGGCGGCCCGCGGAGCAGCTTGGGGCGCTCTTTTTCCGGCAGCTTTTTCAGACGCTCGACGAAATCCTTCGATGCCGGCGTGAACCACTCGCGGCTCGGCGTGCCGCGATACCACGAGGGTTCGCTCCAGGACTGCGGATCGTCGCCCGGTTCGCGCTCACTGTGGTGGAAGATTTTCCCGAGCGAGACGGCGTGCCAGCCGTGATCCTTGAAGAGCTGCGGCAGCGTCACCACGCCGGGCATTTGCGGCCGGAGGAAGTGCTGATTGTCGAGCACCCCCGTGGTGTCGGGCCGGGCGCCCGAGAGCAGGCTCACCCGCGAGGGATTGCACACCGCCACCTGGCAATAGGCGCGCTCGAAGAGCATCCCGCGCGCGGCCAGCCCGTCGAGGTGCGGCGTGTGCATGTGCGCCGCGCCGTAGCAGCCGAGCTCGGGCCGCAGATCGTCCACGGCGATGAAGAGCACGTTCAGCTTGCGCGCGGTTTCGACGGCGAGGCTGAAGGTTCCGGTGAAGAGGAGCCCGCAGGCGATGAGGGGGAGCAGCTTGCATTTCATATTCGGGAATCTGGAAGGCGCGGGGGAGCGGTCGCGTTTTTACCCACATCGGGTCGGGATTGCCACCCGGCGGATAGGCAGACGCGCGATGGCCGCTCATGCGACCGCGCCGCTATTCGGCGGGCGCGAGTTCCACGCCCTGATAGAAATCCCGCAGCGGCACGTCGCAGCCCAGCGACTCGAAGCGGGCCACGGCATCCGCCCCGGCATACGCTTCAAAGCGCCAGATGCCATCGGACGCGCGGGTGTACTTCTCGACGCGCACTTCCTCCTGGCTCACCAGCGCGATCTCGCGGATGGCCGGCAGCGCCATGTAGAGCGCGAGCTTCCGGCCGCGATCGTAGGCCTCGGACTTTGGCGAGAGCACCTCGACGACCAGTGCGGGATTGACGAGCACGTCGCGCCCGGAGTCGTGATACTGTGGCTGGCCGCACAGGCCGGAGAGATCCGGGTAAAGAAAGCGCCGCACCTCCTCGATCCACACTTTCATGTCGGAATTGAAGACCAAACACGACCCGCCCTTGAGCCGCTGGGTGAGTTCGCTGCCGAGCCGCATTGCGAGCAGGGAATGCGGTGCGGTGCCGCCGGCCATCGCCACGATTTCGCCGTCGTGATATTCGTGCTTCGTCTCCTGGGTCCGCTCGAAGGCGAGATAATCCTTAGGACTCAGGAGCGGGGTGGCGGTGCTGGACATGGCGGGAGCGTAGCGCGCGGGCCGCGCCCGCTCAAGACCGAGCGTCGAGCGAGGCCTGCCGTCCGGAGAAAGCGCTCGCCCGTGGGTGCAAATTCCCTTGGTTCACGTTCCCAGTCGCCTTCGGATGTGGCCCGGCATTTTGGAAATCCATCCAAAAAGTCTCCGTGCACTCCTCGCTCAGTCCGCAAATTGCACCGGCGTCGTGATCATCGCGCCGCGTTCGTCGGTGAGGGAAATGAACCAGGTGTTCGCATCCGCGGGCGGGCTTGGGGCGGTGATGACGCCAGCGGCGATCGTCGCCGGATCGGATTTCCACGCGCGCTGTGAGCGCAGACCGGTGTCGGTGGTGTAATGGAGCGCGGCTTCCTTCAATGGGACGACACTCGTGTAAGGCACGCGCACCCGATCGCCGTCGCGGACTGGGTTGCCCGGCACCGGCAGTGGTTTTCCGCCGCGGCAGTGCGAGTCGATGAAGAGCCCGATCTCCTGCGGCGCCCAGCCGGGGGGATGGCCGTGCTTCATCTCCACCTCGATGCGCATCTGCTTCTCGCCCGCCACGCGGTCGAAGCTCTTTTGATAACTGTCGAGCACGTAGTGGATGTCGTTTGTGCCATTCACAAAGAGGATCGGCACGCGGCAGCGCGGCAACAGGCTGGAGGGATCGTACTCGCGAATCCACTCCGCGCGGCGCTCGCCGAGCTGGTCGATGCTCGGCTTCTGCACCGACTCGCCTTCAAAGAGGAATCCGCAGCCATAGACCGGCACCGCCGCCTTGAAACGATCGTCGAGCGAAGCCACGAGGCAGGTCGTATAGCCGCCCCAACTGATCCCCGTCACCGCCGTCCGCCCGGCGTCCACCTCGGGAAACGAGCGCACCAGCGAATGTGCGCGGATGACGCTCGCCGCTGCGTGAAAGGGCCAGTCGTCCGCGGTAGTGCCGCCGATCGAGTCGAACTTTTCCGGATGTCCATGGTCGGGTCCGCCATTCGGCAGGCGCGTGCGCGTTTCCTTCTTCGCCGTTTGATTCGGCACGGGCGCGCCGGTCTCCGCATCGTAGATCGGATCGAGCGGACGGCTGCCCGCGAGATCCATAGCGATCGCCGCGTACCCGCGCTTTGCCCACAGCCACACCCACTCGGCAAAGGCCGTCCCTCCGCCGCCGTGAATCAGCACGACTGCCGGAAACTTTGCGCCGGGCTGTGCCTCACCGAGGGTGCTCGGCGAGGCGTAGAATGCGAAGACCTCGGTCGGCTGCTCGCGATATATTTCCCCCGCATAGAGCAGCGAATGCACGGGCCCGCTCCGGCTGACCCAATGCATCGCCGGCGCCTGCTCGAGCGCGTCGAGATTCCACGGGCCGATTTGCTCCGCGTGTGCCACGGAGACGAGGAGGAGGAAGGAGAGGATCTTCATGTGAGCAGCTCTTTCACTACGTTCCCATGCACGTCGGTGAGGCGGAAGTCGCGGCCGGAGTACCGGTAGGTGAGCTTTTTGTGATCGAGCCCGAGGAGGTGCAGGATCGTCGCGTGGAGATCGTGGACATGCACGGGATCGGCGGCGACGCCGAGGCCAAACTCATCGGTGGCGCCATAGGTGATGCCGCCTTTCACGCCGCCGCCCGCGAGCCAGACGCTGAAGCCATCGACATGATGATCGCGACCGAAGACAGCCGGTTTGTCGCTGGTGCCCTGGTAGGTCGAGGTGCGGCCCATTTCCCCGCCCCAGACGACGAGGGTGTCGTCCCAGAGGCCGCGTTCTTTCAGATCGGCGAGCAGTGCGGCGATGGGTTGGTCCGCTTCCCGACAGAGCCGCCGGTGGTTATTCACCAGCCCGCTGTGGCTGTCCCACGGCTGGCCGGTGCCGTGGTAGCACTGGATGTAACGCACGCCGCGCTCCGCGAGCCGGCGGGCGAGGAGCAGATTCTTGCCGACCGCGGTGTCGCCATAAGTTGCGCGCGCGGCCTCGGGCTCCTGCTTGAGATCAAAGGCATCCGTGGCCGCGCTCTGCATGCGAAAGGCCAGCTCCATCGAGTGAATCCGAGAGTCGAGACGCTCGTCGCCCGGATGGCTGGCGAGATGGCGTTCATTGAGGAAGCGGGTGAGCGCGAGCTGCGCGCGCTGGTTGCCGAGGGAGATGTCGTGCCGCGTGAGATCGGGAATGAGCTGACCCTTGGTTTCGGTCTCGATGTGCGTGCCTTGATAGAGGCCGGGGAGAAATCCATTGGTCCAGTTCTTCGACTGCGCGGTGGGCAGGCCGGAGGGCATCAGCACGATGTACCCCGGCAGATCCGCGCTCTCCGAGCCGAGCCCGTAGAGCACCCACGAGCCGATGCTCGGACGCTCCAGCACGGTGTGACCGCAATTCATCATCAGCAGGCCGGGCGAATGATTCGCAATGTCGCTGACCATTGAGCGCACCACGCAGAGGCTGTCCGCGTGCTTTGCCACATTCGGAAAAAGTTCGCTGATCTCCATGCCGGATTGCCCGTGCTTTTGGAACTGGAAGGGCGAGGCAAAGATGTTGCCCACTCGCGCTCGCTGCACCGGCTGGAGCTTCGCTTTGATCGAGTCGGGCAAAGGCTTCCCGTCGAGCGCGGTGAGGCCGGGCTTGGGATCGAAGGTGTCGATCTGCGACGGCCCGCCATTCATGAAAAGATGGATGACGCGTTTGACCTTCGGCGGGAAATGCGGCGGGCGGACCGCCAGCGGATTGGCTTCGTCGGACGTCGTCGCAGCGAGGATGTCCGAGGCGGCGAGGGCGCCGAAGCCGAAGCCGACACGTTGGAGGAAAAGGCGGCGGGAGAGCATGGGAGTTATGAGTTGAGGACGAATCTATCCGCGGCTGTTCGATTCGATTGGAGATAGTTTCTTCTGGCGCTCCAACCTACGCGCGCGCGTAAAACCAACCAATGTGGCAGCCACGACCGGCGCAAGCGCGGTGGCCAGCAGCAACGCCCGATGGATTCCTGGGTCGCGTGGTGGCCACATAACGAGAATCGTTCCGAAGGGGAGAGACCAAAGCAAGATCAGCGCGGTGACGCGCAATACCCGCAGCACGGAAAAGCGCTCCTTCGCATTGCGCAATGCCCATGCAGAGTATGCGAGGATGCCAACGACCGGGAGAATTCCGCCGACAACAACCAACACTATTTCGGATTTGTCGTTCTCCATGCGCATTTCGGTCTGGTCGGCGTTCATCACGCGAGGCCATGCTCGCCTCTAATCCACATACAGAAACTCATTCGAGATGAGGAGTGATTGCGAGAGCAGCGGCCACGGGTCGGTCTTCCGGCTTTCCATGAGGCCCAGAAAGCGGCCGAGGCGTTTGTGTTCAGCTTCCGTGGCCTCGCGCTGGTGGATGCGCTGGAAGATCGCGTCGGTGCGTTCGGCGGCGGGCGCGGTGTCGCTGAGTTGCAGGTTCGCCACGAGCGCGGCCGCTTGCTCGATCATAAAGGGCGAGTTCAGCGCGAAGAGCGATTGCTGCGGCACGCTGCTTTCGGCGCGGCGATCGGCGGTGGCGGTGGGCGAGGGGAAGTCAAACGCCCGCAAGGTGGCGTCCACGTTCAGACGATTGATGAGCCCGTAGATGCTGCGGCGGCGGGTGTAGTCCGGCCCCCACAGAGGCTTCGGGTGCCCTTTCAAGCGGCGGTCGAGCTGGCCGCTCACCGCGAGCACCGAGTCACGCAGTTGCTCGATACTCAGGCGCTTTGCGTTCGCGCGGGAGAGCCACGTATTCGTGGGATCCGCAGCGGCCATGTCTTCTCTCACGCGGCTGCTCTGCTGGTAGGTGCGGCTGGTGACGATGGTGCGGACGAGATGCTTCATCGACCACCCGTGCGCCATAAAATCGGCGGCCAGCCAGTCGAGTAACCCGGGATGAGTCGGCGGCGTGCCTTGCAGGCCAAAGTCCGAAGGCGTGTCCACGAGATAACTCCCGAGCAGCGCGCCCCACACGCGATTCACGAAGACCCGCGCGGTGAGCGGATTGTCCTGGCTCGCGATCTTTCCCGCGAGCGCGAGGCGGCCGCTATTCTCCGCCGGAAATGGCGTTTGCTCCGCGTCGAGCAGCTTGAGAAAGCGGCGCGGCACCGCGTCGCCCCGCGTGTCGGGTTCGCCGCGCAGAAAGATCTTCGAGGTCACCGGCCTGGCCTTTTCCTTCACCACGATGGCGCGCGCCGGCGCTCCGTCATGAAAGGTGAGGAGTTCGGCGAGTTCATTTTTCTCGATCACCTCGGAGAGCTTCTGGCGGGCGCCGACGAGACGTTTGCTTTTCCTGGCCGCATCCACCTTCTCGGCGATCGCCCGTTCCCGGGCCGTGAAGTCGGCGCGCTCTGCCGCGCTGCTTTCATAGCCATCGATGAGGGGAAACTCGGCGATCTCGTGCGGTTCGGGTTTCTCGATCGAGGTGAAAACGCCGTGCAGCGAGTAATAGTCCGCGGTGGGGATCGGCTCGAACTTATGATCGTGGCAGCGCGCGCAGGCGACAGTCAGCCCCAGAAAGCCGCGCATCGTGGTGTCGATCGCGTCATCGGAGAAGTCATTCGGATTGGTGAGAAAGGGCGTGACCGCGATGAACCCCAGCGCGGCCCGCTCGGGCGCTCGCGGGTCGAGATCCATGAGGTCGGCGGCGAGCTGTTCCTCGATGAAGCGATCATACGGCTTGTCCTCATTGAATGCCCCGATGACGTAATCGCGATAGGTGAAGGCGTAGGGATAATAAGACGGCGTCTTGACCGTGGGCACGTTCACGTTTGCGGTGTCCGCATAGCGTGCCACATCGAGCCAGAGCCGCGCGAAGTGCTCGCCAAAATGCGGCGACGCGAGCAGCGCCTCGATCTGCGCTGAAATCTCCGCGGTATCCGATGCCGTGGGCGGCAGTCCCGTGAGATCGTACGCGAGCCGTCGGCGGAGGACCCGCGGAGCCGCGGGCTCGGACGGAGTGAGCTGATGTTCCTTGAGCTTCGCAAAGACGAAGCGGTCGATGGGATGCTCGTTCCACGCCGGATCGTCCGCCGCTGGCGGCTCCACCGCCCGCACCGGCTGGAAGGCCCAGTGCGTCTTCGCCTGCTCGAAGATCGCGGGCTGATCACCGAGCTTGGAAAACTGCGTGTCGCCGAGATCCTGCGCCGGTCCGGGCGCGCCCATACGCACCCAGCGCTCCAGGAGTTGCACCACCTCCGCGTCGAGCTGGTACTTCGGCGGCATCTGGAAGTCCTTGTCCGCATAGCGCACCGCCTCGATCAGCGGCGAGCCTTCGACATCGCCCGGCACCACGCTCTGCCCGGTGTCCCCGCCATTCAGCCAGCCCGACTGCCGGTCGAGCAGCAGCCCGCCCTTCCGCTCGCCCTCGGCCTCCGAGTGGCACTGGTAGCAATGCTCCACGAGCACCGGCCGGATCTTCGATTCAAAGAAGGCCGTGCCCTTCGCTTCCGCGTCAGATTTCGCGGAGACGATCGGCGAGGACAGCAGGGCGAGGGCGAGACCTGAGATGAGGATGCGGAACATTGATCGGAGAGCGCGGGTCCGCACGATGGCATCGCCCGCGCTCCTCCTCAAGAGCGCCGGAGCGCTGGCGATCTTTGGGGTGATCTCGATTCGTGCCACCGCGGGGTGCACCCCGCTGCCCTCGTTCATTTTCAAATTCCGCATCGGCTGGACTCACCCGCTCCCGCCGCAGCCACTGGGATTCAGGCCGGGGCGATGGATCGCGAGTCTTTCGTCATACTCCGGACCGCATGAGGCAGTTGCCTGCGCGGGCCGCCTCTGTCAGAGACACGCGTGTATGAAACCACTCCCCCTCCTTCTCGCCCTCGCTATTCCGTCTCTCGCCGCGGAGCCCGTGCTCATCTTCAATGGCAAGGATCTCGCCGGCTGGCAGGAACCGCACGGCACCTGGAGCGCCGTGGGCGGCGTCACGCTCGATCCGGCGAATCCGAAAGCATTCGTCTCCACTCCCGGGGCCGGCGTGCTGCTCAATAGCAGCGGCGGCAAGACGGTGAACCTCCGCACCACCGGCGAATGGGGCGACTGCGAAGTGCACGTCGAGTTTTGCATCCCAAAAGGCTCCAACTCGGGCATCTACCTCATGGGGCTCTACGAAGTGCAGGTGCTCGACTCCTTCGGCAAGGCCGAGATCAATGAGCATGACTGCGGCGCGATCTACGAACGCTGGATCGACGCGGAGAAGAAGGGCTACGAAGGCCACGCCCCGCGCGTGAATGCCAGCAAGGCGCCAGGCGAGTGGCAGAGCTTCGACATTACTTTCCGCGCGCCGCGCTTCGATGCGGCGGGGAAGAAGACGGCGAACGCGAAGTTTAAGAAGGTGATGCACAATGGGCAGGTGGTGCATGAAAACGTGGAGGTCACCGGCCCGACGCGCGGCGCCAAAGCGGCCGAGGACAAGTCCGCCGGGCCGATCGTGATCCAGGGAGATCACGGGCCGGTCGCGTATCGCAACTTCAAGCTCACTCCGCAGTGAGTACGCCACGCAATTTCGGTCGCCGCCGCTTCCTCGGCGTGACGGCGAAAAGCGCGCTGGCGCTGGCGCTGGCAGGCCAGGGGGGCAAGGGCGCGACGCCGAGCCTGCAGGGCATCGTCTCCTGCGGGGTGCTGATAGGAGATTCTCCGCTGCCCGGCGAGACGCGGGCCGGGCAGGTCGTGCCGGCGCATCCGAATGGGCTGCAGCTCGCGCGCGATCGTTTCGTCGTGCTCTATGCCACGCGCGGCTTTCGCGGCATCGACGACGACCGCAGCATTTGCTACCAACTGCGTCGCGATGGCTTCACGGGGCCGGTCTTGAAGGAGGGATTTCTGAGCCGCAGCATTTCGGATTGGGATCCGCTGGGAGAAGGGCGGAAGTATTTCCGTCAGCACGGGCACCCGGTGGCGTTTGGGGTGCCAAAGGGCGCGCTGATCCGCGGCAGCACGCCGCCGCACGCCGGTGTATTTGTGGCAAAGTGGCGCGTCGTGGCGAAGGCGCTCGATGCGGACGGAAACCTGGTCTCCGAGACGGCCCGGGCGCCGCGCGTGGCGCAGGGCGTGGAGTGGATGCAGTTCCGGCTGAATGCGGACGAGAGCGACATCGAGATCCTGCAAGCGCCCGCGACGCTGCGGCAGCGCGGCTTCGAGAAAGGTCCGGCGATTTGTCCGCTGCCGAAATACACATGGATGAATCAGACCTTCGTCAACGCCGTGCCTTTCAAAAACGACGCCAGCGAATGGGTGGATGCGAATCACTTTGCCGGCGATCGCATCGCCGCGCTGCGTTACGCCTTCAGCGCGGAGCGCGGGCTCTATGAATGGGTGCAGACCAGCCCGTGGCTGATCGATCCGAAAGGCGGCATCTCCGAGGCCAGCGTGCTGCGCTGGAAGGACGACTGGCTGGTCGCG
>JBGSYE010000546.1:0-2820 GCA_041751075.1 Chthoniobacteraceae bacterium | reverse complement strand
GGCCGGATTCCCGCCACCGCACTCCCGGCGGCGCAGGTGCAAGCGCTCATCCAGCACAAGGACGCAAAGATTTCCGCTCTCGCGAGAAAAGCACTCGCCGCAGTGCTCCCGCCATCGCGCGCGGAGATGGTCGCCAAGTTTCAATCATCGCTCACTGAAAAGGGCGACGCCGTGCGCGGGCAGACGGTTTTTATGCAGCGCTGCTTCACCTGCCATCGAGCTGCGGGCCAGGGGATGCAGGTCGGCCCGGACCTCATCACCGTGAAAACGAAAGGCCGCGACGCGCTGCTCAACGCGATCCTCGAACCGCACAAGGAAGTCGCCGCGCAATTCATCGCCTACACCGTGAACACCAAGGACGGCCAGGTGCTCAACGGCATCGTCACCAATGACGACGCGACGAGCCTCACATTGAAAATGATGGCTGGCGCGGAGATGACGATTCCGCGCAGCAACATCAAAGGCACCACTTCCACCGGTCAGAGCTTTATGCCCGAGGGCCTCGAAGCCGGCCTCGACGCGCAGGGTATGGCCGATCTGCTCAGCTTTATCGAGACGCTCCAGTGAAAGTGCGCCGCCCCTCAGACGCGTGTGTAAAGCGGCTGCGCCGCGAAACGAGTTGCCGCCGCAGATTTTGCGCGTAGCGCTTTGGAGTGCGGCGCGTCCTCGCGCCGCTTTCATCACGCCCCCGCTCTCACGATGCGCTCTATTGGCTCCATCTTTGCCCTGCTGTTTTTTTCCGCACCGTTGCTTGCTGCGGAGAAGGTGGACTTCAGCCGCGACGTGCGGCCGATCCTCTCGGAGAACTGCTTTGCCTGCCACGGCTTTGACAAGGAAGGGCGCGAAGCTGACCTGCGTCTCGACACGCGCGAGGGCGCGACGGCGACGACGGATGGCGTCACCGCAGTGGCGCCAGGAAAGCCGGACGCGAGCGAACTGATCGCGCGCATCATGACGACCGATCCGGACGACGTGATGCCGCCGCCGAAGTCGAAAAAGCATCTCACCGCGGAGCAGAAGGAAACGCTGCGGCGCTGGATCGAGCAGGGCGCGAACTACGCGAACCATTGGTCAGTTATCCCGCCAGAGCGCCGCCCGCCGCCGATGATCGCAGGCGCCTCGCATCCCATCGACCGCTACATCCAGGCGCGGCTCGCGGAGGAGAAGCTCGCGCCATCACCGATGGCCGCAAACGCGACGCTCATCCGGCGCGTGTCGCTCGATCTCACCGGGCTGCCGCCGACTCCGGCGGAGGTGGATACCTTTGTGAATGCGGCGGCGAAGGATGCGCACGGGGCGTATCGCGCGCTGGTGGATCGCCTGCTCGCGAGCCCGCACTACGGCGAGCGCTGGGGGCGCTGGTGGCTGGATCAGGCGCGCTACGCGGACAGCAATGGCTACTCGATCGACGCGCCGCGGCAGATTTGGAAATTCCGTGACTGGGTGATTGACGCGCTGAATGCGGACATGTCCTTCGATCGCTTCACCATCGAGCAACTCGCCGGCGATCTGCTGCCGGAGGCCACGGAGAGCCAGAAGATTGCGACCGGCTTTCACCGCAACACGCAGATCAATCAGGAGGGCGGCATCGACAAGGAGCAATTCCGCATCGACAGCATTTTCGATCGCGTGGCGACGACGGGGACGGTCTGGCTCGGGCTCTCGGTGGGCTGCGCGCAGTGCCACGATCACAAGTTCGATCCCATCGAGCAGAGGGAGTATTACCGGCTCTTTGCCTTCTTTAACAATCAGGACGAGCCGACGCTGAAGGTCTTCGATCCGAGCGTGGATGTGAGCGAGCTCACGGCGGAATTCCAGGAGGTCGGGAGCCGCCTGGAGAAGATGAGCGCGGAGCGCGGCGGGGAGATCGCGGCGTGGGAAAAGACGATGGCGCCGGAGTTCCGGCGAAAGCTCTCCGCCGGCGTGAAGAAGGCGGTCGCGACGCCGGAGGCAAAACGCACGCTCGCCCAGAAGCTCACCATCTTTGCCAGCATCGTCGGCCCCAGTGATCCGCTGCGCGTCCTCAGCGACCGCTACAAGGAACTCGACGCTGCGCTGAACCAGGGCGTCACCACAATGGTGCTGAAAGAGCTGGCGCAGCCGCGCAAGACGACCGTCTTCATCAAGGGCGACTTCACGCGGCCTGCGGAGGAAGTGTCGCCCGACACGCCATCAGTGCTTCATCCATTTAAGAAGCCATCGGGTTATCCGACCCGGCTCGATCTCGCGCGGTGGATCGTGAGCCCGCGGAATCCGCTCACCGCGCGCGTCATCGTCAATCGCGTGTGGCAGCAATACTTCGGGCGCGGGCTCGTGGAGACGGAGAATGATTTCGGGCTGCAAGGCACCGCGCCCTCGCATCCGGGATTGCTCGACTGGCTGGCGACCGAATTCATCGTGCGGAAGTGGAGCTTGAAAGAGATGCACCGGCTCATCGTCACCTCGCACACTTATCGGCAAAGCTCGTCGGATCGGCCAGAGCTGCGGGAGAAAGATCCGGGCAATTACCTCCTCGCCCGCCAGACGCGGCTGCGGCTCGATGCGGAGATCGTCCGCGACGTCGCACTCGCCGCGAGCGGACTGCTTTCGCCGAAGCTCGGCGGCCCGCCGGTCTATCCGCCGATCCCGGACGGCGTCATGGGGCAGGGCCAGGTGAAGCGCACCTGGACCGTGAGCAAGGGTGCGGACAAATACCGCCGCGGCATCTATACGTTCATCTACCGCGCCTCGCCGCCGCCGTCGTTGAATGTCTTCGACGCACCCGATGGCGTCAGCACCTGCACGCGCCGAATCCGCAGCAACACGCCGCTGCAAGCGCTC
>JBGSYE010000545.1:0-3173 GCA_041751075.1 Chthoniobacteraceae bacterium | reverse complement strand
TCATCGGGCGTGCGCTCCCACACTTTCATCGCACGCTGCGCGGGGTCGTGCGCTTCCGCGGCGTGGCCGGATTTCATGAGTGACCAAGCCAGCTCCGAGAGCGCCTCCGCGGTCTCCGGATGCTCCGGCCCTACCGTGCGCTCCAGCATCGCGATGCCTTCCCGCGCGATCGGCACGACCTTGGCAAACTGTCCCTGCTTCTCCAGCGAAGCCGCGTAATCGACGATCGCCTTGGCGAGCACCACATCGTCGCGTCCGGCGAATTGAGCGCGTCGCAACTCCAGCGCTCGGCCCAGGTGCTCCGTCGCCTTCGCATATTCGTCGATGTCCTGATACGCGCCGCCGATCGCGCCGCGCAACTCGGCCTCCACCTCCGGTTGACCGGCCAGCTCACGGCCGATGCGGTCCGCAGTGTTGTCCAAGACCTCGCGCATCATCGTCGCATCGCGCCCGAGGGACTTCGACACGCCGGCTGAAGCGAGCGTGTCTTCGAGGAAACGCGACACCTGCCGGCTCTTCGCCACCTCCGCATCCGCCACCGCGCGCGCCTCGCGTTCCCGGAGAAACAGGTAAGTCGAGGCCGCCAGCCCCAGCAAAAGCGCGAGCAACACCGCCGCGGCGCCGAGCACCGCCGCGCGATTCCGCCGCGCGAACTGCCGTGCCGAATAGAGCGCACTCGGCGCGCGCGCGAGCACCGGCTCATTTTTCAAAAAGCGCTGCACATCCGCGCGCAGTGCATTCGCCGCGTCGTAGCGACGATCACGCTCCTTCTCGAGCGCCTTCATGACGATCGCATCGAGATCGCCGCGCAGCAGCCGCATGAACTCCGGCGTGCCCATCTGCCGATTCGCCGCGATGCCTTGCAGCGCCTCCGCATCCAGCGTCCTGACCCGCGTCGAAGGCTTCGGTGCTGGACGTTCGCGCAGCATCTGCATCATGCCATCGGGCCCCGCCGCGAGGAGATCGCTGGCTTCAAAGGGCGTGCGTCCCGTGAGCAACTCATAAAGCACCACGCCGAGGCTGTAGATATCCGAGCGCGTATCCACATCCTGCGCGCCGGTGATCTGCTCGGGGCTCATGTAAGCCGGGGTGCCGATGAGCCGGTGCAATTGGGTGACGATCGTCATATCCGTGAGCGCCTCGCCCGTGGCCTTCGCAATACCGAAGTCGATGACCTTCACCTGCGCGCGCCCTTCGTGCTCGGAGACGAGGATGTTCGTCGGCTTGAGGTCGCGATGGATGATCCCTTTCTGATGCGCGTGCTGCACCGCGAGGCAGACTTCCATAAACAACTGCAACCGTTCGCGTGTGCTCAACTTCCTCTCATCGCAAAAACGTGTGATCGCCACCCCACGCACCAGTTCCATGACAAAGAACGGCCGCCCCGCCGGCGTCGCGCCCGCATCCAGCACCCGCGCGATATTAGGATCGTCCATCGCCGCCAGCGCCTGCCGCTCCTGCTCAAAGCGCGCGATCACCTCCCGCGTGTCCATGCCCGCCTTGAGAATCTTCACCGCCACCTGCCGCCGCACCGGCTTCTGCTGCTCCGCGCGCCACACCGCGCCAAAGCCCCCTTCACCGATGCATTCGATCAAGGTGTAAGCGCCGATCGTCATCCCCGCGTGCTCGCCCCCGGAAGCTCCTGCATTTCCGCCTGGCCCTGCCGCCACTTCACTCAGGAGCGCATCGTGCTCACGAATCATCGCCCCGATGTCCAGTTGGAGCTCGGGTTCCATCGTGAGCCTGAGGGTGGAGTGCTACGGCGCGACCAGCTTTACCACCACGCCGCCGGTCCCGGTCGGACCGGGCTGGGCGCTGCCGCAGAGATACAGCTCGCCGTCCGCATCGACGCCGATGCCTTTCAAAAGGAAGCCGAGTTCGCGATCGTCCGCGCCGATGCGAAGTTCGCGGATTTCGCCATTCGGGAGTTCCGCGAAAAAGAGGCGGCCCGAGAAAGTCTTCCCACTACGGTAGTCGCCGAAGACGTACTTCCCCACGAGGGCCGGGAAGGCGCGCCCTCGGTAGATGTGCCCGCCGATGATGGAGGTGCCTTCGTCGCGATCGTATTGCAGTACCGGTGGCGTGAGATCCGGAGGCAGGCCGGTGAGATCGTCGTCGATCGTCCCGGTGACGTTGAATTTGAACGTGCCCTCTTTCAGCCGCCAGCCGTGGTTCTTCCCGCGTTCGACGCGATGGACCCACTCGAGTTTGTTCTGCCCGACATCACCGACGAGGAGTTGGTCGCCGCTGAACGCGAAGCGCCACGGATTGCGCAGCCCGAGCGCGAAGATCTCCGGCAGTCCGCCGCCGTTCAGAAACGGATTGTCCTTTGGAATGCCATACGCGCCATTGGCAGCGTCGCGCCCGTTCACGTCGATGCGCAGCATTTTTCCAAGCACCGTCTGCATGTCTTGCGCGTTGCCGGTTTCCATATGGTGGCCCGGCCCGAGGTCATTGGCTGAGCCGCCGTCGCCGAGTGCGATGTAAAGGAAACCGTCGGGACCGAAGGCGATCATGCCGCCGTTGTGATTGAATTGCGGTTCCGCGATCCGCATCACCTCCGATCGAGTCGAGGGATCGACCTGGAGCCCGTCGCCGGCGACGCGCCACGAGGCGATCACGGCGTGATGATCCGGCGGCATCTCCGTAGCGTGCAGAAACGGAAAGGTCGGGGTGCCCGTCGCGGGCTCGCTGGTGTACACGAAGACGCGCCGATGGCCCGGGCTGCGCGGGTCGGCGTAGCCGGGGTCAAAGGCGATCGAGAGCAGGCCGCGTTCGTCGAAGTTTGGCTTCAGCGTGGACAGACGCTGGGTCACATCGAGGAAAGGCGCAGCGCGCAGCGCGCCGTTTTCGATGACGCGGACGGTGCCGGCTTGATCGACGACGAGGAGGCGATCCGCGCGATCCGGTGAGACGACCAACTGCACGGGCGAGGCGAGTCCCGATGCTACCGGCTGCAACTCCACGCTCACGTCGCTCTTCGCGATTTTCTTGGGAAAGGGATCGTCCACCGGAGCGGCGTGTGTCGTTACGGCGGAGACGAGTGAGAGGAGAGCGAATGAGGGGCGAAGATTCATGGGGGTGGAAATACCGACGGGGAGCGTGCTCTCTATCACCGCGCAGCGAGCGCGTGAATCAGAGATTTCGGCATCGTTCGACTTCCGTGCGCGTGC
>JBGSYE010000544.1:0-2347 GCA_041751075.1 Chthoniobacteraceae bacterium | reverse complement strand
CCCGCCTCGCCCCCGCCGAGACCTCCCCGGCCGCCGAGACGCTTCCTGCCGGCAGCCGAGTGCGCGTTCTTTTACAACGCGGCGCGTGGGTTTATTGCACCCTCCCCGGCGCTACCCCCGGATGGCTCCCCGCCGATTCCGTCGAGTCCGTTCCCCTCGGCGGGTAAGCATCGTTGCACCCGGCGGCCCAAGCCGATAAAGCAGAGCCGTGACCGCCGCCCGCGCTACCTACCGTCGTCCGCGCAAGTTGTCGAAAGAGCCGCCGCCCCCGGCCACAGCCACCAAAGTGCCGGGACGCATCAATGAAACTGCCCATGCGTGCGAAGCTGTGGCCGATGTCCTTGAGGCTTTACCGGACGCCGACAATGCGCCGGGAGCCGTCGATCACATGCTTCGCGCCAACGGCATTCTCCGTCATCTGCCCTGGCCCGCTCCCTTCGATTACACCCACCACCGGCTGCACTTGGGCGATGCCCGCGACCTTTCCTGGCTGCCCGATGAGAGCGTCCACCTCGTCGTCACCTCGCCTCCTTATTGGACCCTCAAGGAATACGAGCACGACCAGGCGCAACTCGGCGACCTCAGCGATTACGAGCAGTTCCTCGCGGAGCTGGATCGCGTCTGGGTGGAATGCCGGCGCGTCCTCGCCCCCGGCGGTCGCATCTGCTGTGTGGTGGGTGATGTCTGCATCCCGCGCAAGCGTGGCGGACGGCATCTCGTCATGCCGCTGCATGCGGATATTCAGGTGCGCTCCCGCCGGTTGGGTCTCGACTGCCTGACGCCCATTTTTTGGAACAAAATCGCGAACGGCGTGATGGAATCGCAGGGAAACGGCGCTGGCTTTTACGGCAAGCCGTATCAGCCGGGTGCCATCATCAAGAACGACATCGAGTACATTCTCTTCCTGCGGAAAGGCGGAGAATATCGCTCACCTTCCACCCTCCAGCGGGCGCTATCCATGTTGAGCAAAGACGAGATGCACGCGTGGATGCGCTCCACGTGGACAGACATCAAAGGAGAGTCCACGCGCAAAGGCCATCCGGCTCCCTTCCCCGTTGCGTTGGCCGAGCGGCTCATCCGCATGTTTTCATTCGCGGGCGACACCGTGCTTGATCCGTTCTCGGGCACCGGCAGCACCGCCTTGGGTGCCCTGAACACCGGGCGCAATAGCGTCTCCAACGAGATCGAGCCAAAATACAACGCCATGGCCGCCGACCGCATGCGCGAAGCGACCTGGATGCCGGGCGCGGCCGGTGCCACCCACGCGACCTTTTCTCTCGAATGAGCCAGACCCCGCTCGCGTTCGCCCTTCTCAGCACCTTTCGCGGCCTGTTCGAGGGGAAGAAATACGAGCATCGCAATTCCACCCTCGGCGACCTGGTGGCCAACCAACTTTACGAAGATCTGGCCGCGCTCGGGCGTTCGACTAAATTCGCAGAGCGCGTGAAGGCGCGTCAGTGCGTGGTCAACCTGGGCAACAAAGCCGTCGGCAAAAAATCCCGGCGCGGCGACGGCACGTTCGGCGAGTTGGTTCCCACGGCTTTGGCCCTGACCGCCGACGGTCTGCTCGTCGCGCGCGGTGAGATCGCCAATATCGAAATCGGCACCGAAACCAAAATCCTCGCCAAAGCGATGATCAAACAGATCGATCGCGTCATCGGCGACCTCATCCGGCAGGTTGAGGAGTTCAAAAGTACTGGAGGTCAGCCGATCTGCGTGGGGATCGTCGGGATCAATTTCGCCGAGAGCTATACTTCCTACGAGGGGCAGGTCGAATGGCCGACCGACGGACGCAGGCACAAGCATCCCATCCAGGAAGCCACCGAGGCTGAGGCCCGCATCGAAGCGCGGGCCAAGCCGGTTTTCGACGAGCTTCAATTTCTCCGCTTCCGCGCCACGAACACGCAGCCCTTCCCATTTGCGTGGGTGAGCTTCGAGCAAACCGCCAAAGAATACAGCGCGCTGCTCGTGCGCCTCTCCCGCGAGTACGACCGCCGTTTCGCTTAGATCGCCGCAGAGGGGGATTGAGCGCTGATTGCCGGCGCATCCTCCCCCCCGTTGCAATCGAAACCTCGTATGCTAGCGTCCCACCCGCTTCGCACCCGGAGCACTACACCAGATGGCCACTAACGAACCACGCGCACCCAAAGAGAAGCCCGCCGGCAACGGCTCCGACCCGAATTTCAACTGGAGGGGCGTCATCCTTTTCGCCATCGCCATCGCCCTCTTCGGCGCGGTCTTTTTCGCCCGGAATGGCGTCGGCAACGTCGAGGAAATCCCCACTTGGAAATTCGACGACTTCCTCGAGAAAGGACGCATCGTCTCGACCACCGACAAGCCTCTCGAA
>JBGSYE010000543.1:0-5142 GCA_041751075.1 Chthoniobacteraceae bacterium | reverse complement strand
CGTCCAAAACTCGCGCTTGATGGGCGTGGCGGTGTTGTCATCGACGTGCAGATTCAAATCCGAGGTGCCGGTGCCCGCCGCGCTCGTCGTGGTGATGACAAGCTGATAGTCGCCGCCGGCGCCCGCGGGCGGCGTGCCGCTGAGCACTCCGCCACTGAAAGTCAGCCACGTCGGCTTGCCGGTGAGGCTCACCGTCGCGCCGTTCGTCCCGGCGATGACGTGGGAGAATGGACCGCCAACCAACCCGAAGGCCGTCGATGGGCTGGCCAATTGCGCGCCTTGCTGGGGCGCGCTCGCCGGGTAGAGCCGGTTCGAGGGGATGATCTGCTTGGGCTGGCTGGGGCTGTACCAGGAGAGCTGGCACTTGGCGGAGCTTGTATTCTCGAAGTAATCGAGCCGGATATCGTAACGCACCCCGGCGAGCAGCGACACGCGGGCGTAGCGGTCCACGGTGGTGGAAGTCGGCCAGTCGATGACCGCATTCGTATCGGCCCGGAGCAGGGTGAGCTGCTGCCCATTGATCCAGAGCTTCGCACTGTCGTCGCAATTCACCACGAAGGTGTAATCCTCGGAGAACTGCGGCTGCACCTGCCCGCTCCAGCGCACCGAGAAAGTGTCGCGATGGATCTGCGCCACATCCGGCGTGCCTGCGCCCCATACGCCGTTGTTGCCATTGGTCACCGCCGTATCCGTCTGCGTGGCGGGCAGCCCAGTGAAGTCGGGACTATTGAAATAGCTGGCGTTCCACTCGTTGACGGCACCGTTGTTGGTGGTGAAGACATTCGTGCTGGGAATATTCGCGTAGGCTGCGTTTCCCAAGCGCCATTGGAGGCGGCAGCGCGCATCGCCGGTCGTTTCGACAAACTCGACCCGGATGGGGTAACGAGCTCCCGCCATTCCCGGCGCCGTGATGGCGATATTCCCGCTCTGCTTGAAAGTCCCGACCGTCGCGGGACCATCCCAGCCGTGCTCGGCGATCTGCACCAGGCCGCCGCCGGTATCGAGCAGCACGCGGGCTTTGTCGTCCGCATCGAGTTGGAAGTTGTAGGTGCCGGCGGTCGTCGGGGAGAGATACCCCTCCCAGACCACCGAGTAGTCATCCGTGCTCGCCAGTTGGGTATTGGCATTGGGCGTCCCCTGGAGCCAGGTGAAGTCCACCGTGGGATCCACGCGCGTGACCTTCAGTTGCGCCGGGTCGAAATTCGCCCCATTGGCGTAGGTCGTATTCGAGGTGTCGTAATACTGCCCGAGCAGCCCCGTCCCGGTCGCCGTCGTGCTATTGCTGATGATCACCGTCGCCCGGTTCGGACTGCCGGGCAGGACGCTGGTGCTGCCTCCTGGTTGAAGAGAGAGGATCCAGGTGATCGTCACCGTGACCGACTCCGACGATTCGAGCAGCGAGTCCGCCCGCACATTCACGTCGAGCACCTTGTTGTTTTCATTCGCGGGCAGGGCGAACCAGGCATTGACCGCCGTGTGATCCAGACCCTTCGTCGCGGTGCCCGAGACCGAATAGCCGACCATCAGCGGATTCGTGTCGCCCGAGCGGTTGAAGGTCACTCGTCCGTTCGCCAGCCCATCCTCGGAGGCAAAGGTCGAAGTCGCCCGCACCGTCACCACATTCGAATCGGCCGGGGGAGGCGGCGGACCGCCCGCATTGCCGTTGCCCGTTCCATTGCTGCGATCGTTCGGATCCAGGCCGATGGTGATTTCCTCCCAATTCGAGACGCTGTCGCCATCGGTGTCCACGTCGCTGACCTGCACCCGAAGGTACATTTTGGAAAGGCTGCCGGGAATGCGACTGACGCTTACGGTTTCGCCCGCACCCACCACGGCCTCGCCGTCATCGAGCCACTCGCCCGCCATCAGATCGGCACATGTCTGCAACTGATACCGCTTGCCCGCCACACTCGCCCACGAGACTTCGAGCTGGCCGGTCGCGGCGTTGAAGGAGAGCGCCGGAGTGCGAAACCGGTCGCCAGCCTGCATCGGGTTCGTGCCAAAGATGCTCTCCTCGATATTGCTCTGGCCATCGCCATCGGCATCTCCGCCCGGATCGGTGGCGTCTTCATACAGGAGCTCCCAGACGTCGCTGATGCCGTTGGAGTTGAGGTCGATGGCGGCGCGCAACGATGCCACCGGAAGGAGCAGGAGGGCAGCGAGGAGCGTGCGGAGAAGCGGGACGGAGCTCGGGCGTGGTTTCATACGAGGAATGCCGGGGAGATGGGGGAAAGTGGAGATCGGGCTCCGGATGCAAACCCAGATCAATCAACACACAACGACACGAGGGTAACCACCCCCGACGACGACCGGCAAGAAGTTTTCTACAAGTTTTTATCAGGGTGCGGATTTACAAGCTTCTGCCGGATCCAGAACCTGCCTGGGGCCATCGCATCTAAATACGCGATCTTGCAAAGACCGAGCGGGCGCCGCTCGCACCGTCTTGCTGCGCTGGTTCTCGGGAAGCGGGGAATGGCGAAGCAAGGCGCTCAGCTCGCACCTCTCTGCACAAACGACCTTCCAACCGCTCCGGCCAACTTTGTGTCGCAGATGCGACATCCAAGTGGCGACCCCCCGGACAGGACAATCGCATCAAGAAGAACGAGTGGGATCTGGCCCCAGCTCGGAGGCAGGCTCTGGCCATTGTTCGATGCGATTGACCCGCGTTGACGGCGCGGACGATAGATTTCCCCTACCGTCGCGCCCGCAAGAGTGCTTCTCTCCCGAGTCCCGCCATGAAGTTCTCTCTGCCACTCCTGCTCCTCGCCTGCACCCTCCACGCGAAGGAGGCCCCGCCGCCCGCCGAGCCTGCGAAGCCGGGGCATTCCATGAATGGCGATGCCTTCAATGAAGGGCCGCGGCAGGCCGCGCAGCTGATCCCGGGCACCGGTGATGTGCATTTTCCCATCACGACGAAGGTCGCGAACGCCCAGAAATTTTTCGATCAGGGCATCGGCCAGCTTCACGGCTTTTGGTACTTTGAAGCGGAGCGGTCGTTCCGGCAGGTCGCGGCGCTCGATCCCGATTGCGCGCTGGCCTACTGGGGCATGGCGCAGGCGAATGTGAACAATCCCAAGCGGGCCGCGGACTTCATGAAGCAGGCGGCCAAACGCCGCGACAAGGTGAGCCGCCGCGAGCAGCTCTGGCTCGACGCCTTCGCCGGCTACTACTCGGACTCGAAGGCGGATGAAAAGGAGCGCCGCACCAAGGTCGTCCGCGCCCTCGAGGATCTCACCTTTGAATTCCCCGACGATCTCGAAGCCCGCGCCTTCCTCGTCCTGCAGATCTGGGACAACAGCAAGCACGGCATGCCGCTCCAGAGCCGCCGGATGCTCGACGGCCTCTGCCGCGAAGTTCTGGCGAAAAATTCGATGCACCCCGGCATCCATCACTACCGGATCCACGTCTGGAACAATCAGAACGGCGACCGCCGCGCCGTGGATTCCGCGGCGCGCTGCGGCCAGAGCGCCCCGGCCATCGCCCACATGTGGCACATGTCCGGGCACACCTTTTCTAATCTCAAACGCTACCAAGACGCCGCCTGGCAGCAGGAGGCCTCCGCCCGCGTCGATCACGCCTACATGATCGACTCGCGCATCATGCCGGACCAGATCCACAACTTCGCGCACAACAACGACTGGCTGATCAAGAACCTCGCCTATGTCGGGCGAGTCCATGACGGCATCGATCTCGCGAAGAACATGATCGAGCTGCCGCGGGTGTCGGCGACTAATGCGAAAAGCTACGCCTTGGGCCGGGAACGGCTCGTCGATCTGCTCCTGCGCGCCGAACTGTGGGCCGACCTCCTGGCGCTGGAGGGCACCATTTACCTGGAGCCGAATCCCGACGCGACCGCCGAAGTCAGCCGCCTGCGCGCACTCGGCGTCGCGGCCTTCGCAAAGGGGGATCGCGCACGCGGGGATTCACAGGTGTCCGCCATCGAAGCGTCGCTGAAGAAAGCCCGCGAAGAGCGCGTGGCCAGCGCCGACGCCGCCGAGGCCAAGGCGAAGACCGAGAAAAAATCTGAGGAGGAGATCGCCAAAGCCATGGCGGACGCGCTGCGAAAATTCAATCCGCGCATGGACATCACCAATGGCGCGCTGGCCGAGCTGCGGCTTGCGCGCGCGCTGCTCGACGGTCGGCTCGAAGCCGCGAAGACCGAGATCGCGAAGACCCGCGCGATCAGCTCCGATCGCCAATCCCGCATCTGGCTCGAACTCGGCGACAAGGTGAAAGCCGAGAAGCTCGCCCGCGAAGCCATCGGCAAGGACGACCAGCAGTCGCTGCCCGTGGCGAATCTCGCCTGGGTGCTCTGGCATCTCGGCAAGAAGGACGAAGCGAAGAAGACTTTCGAGCGGCTGCGGACCGTCGCCTCCCACGCCGACCTGGATCTGCCGGCCTTTTCGCGACTCGCGCCCATCGCGCAGGAGCTGGGTCTCAGCGCCGACTGGCGCACCCCGCCAGCCCCGCGCTCCGACATCGGCGTCCGTCCCACGCTGGAGTCACTCGGCCCCTTCCGCTGGCATCCCACCGCCGCGCCCGACTGGAGCCTGCCCGACCGCGACGGACGCACCCACGCGCTCGCCGATTTTAAAGGCAAACCCGTGCTCGTCGTCTTCTATCTCGGCAGCGGGTGCAGCGGCTGCATCGAGCAGCTCAATATCTTCTCCCCCGTGGCGCGGGACTTCTCCGCCGCCGGCATCTCCATCGTCGCCGTGAGCACGGACGCCGTCTCCGGGCTCCACGAGACCTTTGCGAAAGCGTCGGAAAAGTCCGGCTTCCCTTTCCCGATCCTCGCCGACCCGGGACTCGCCACGTTTAAGGCCTACCGGGCCTTCGATGACTTCGAGAAGATCGCGCTGCACGGCACTTTCCTCATCGACGGCGACGGCCTCGTGCGCTGGCAGGACATCGGCTTCCAGCCCGTCCGCGATGCGAAGTGGCTGCTCGCTGAATCCAAGCGCCTCCTCAGCATCCCCTCTGCTCGTAATCTGCCCGCGATTTCGACAGCGAGCGTCGATCGCTAACGCCGCGTGTCAGCGCTCGGTGAGCAACTGCTTCCACGCCCGCAACGCCTCGACCCTGTGCACCGCCGGATCGAGCGCCGGAGCGACCGGTGCCGCCGAGTGCCGCCGCACGAGC
>JBGSYE010000542.1:0-4655 GCA_041751075.1 Chthoniobacteraceae bacterium | reverse complement strand
GACGAGCAGCCCCGCGGCGCGCATCCGGTCGAGGGGCATGATGCCGCTGTTGAGGAAAAGATTGGCCGTGGGGCAATGCGCCACCCGCGCGCCGCGCGCCGCCAGGGCCTCGCGTTCGCGATCGCTGAGATGGATGCAGTGGCCCAGCACGGTACGCTCGGTGAGCAGGCCGCAACGATCGTACACGTCGGTGTAATCCTGCGCGGCGGGAAACTGGTGCCGCACTTTCTCGATCTCCTCGAGGTTCTCGGCGAGGTGCGTCTGGATATACACTCCGTACCGCTCCGCGAGTTCCGCCGCCCCGCGCATCAGCTTCTCGCTGCACGAGACGGCGAAGCGCGGGCTCATGGCGTATTCGATGAGGCCGTGGCCCGCACCATGCCACGTCTTGCAGAGGCGCTCGGACTCATGGAGCGAGATCGACGCGACCTTGGTCGGCTGGAGATTTCCGTAGCTCCCCACGTCCATCATCATTTTCCCCATGATGACGCGGAGCCCGCTGGCCAGCGCGGCATGGAAGGCGGCTTCCGTCGAGTCTTCAAAGATCGCCGAATAGACCATCGCAGTGGTGGTGCCGTGCCGGGCGAGTTCGGCAAAGAAGGCCGCCGACTCCGGCCCGACGCGCGCGCCCTTGAACTCCCGCTCGAGCGGAAAAATCTGCCTTCGCAACCACGGCAACAGCTCGCTCTCACCGCGGGCGACGGCCGGATACTGCGGCAGATGGGTGTGGAGATCGATGAGCCCGGGGAAGATCGCGGCGCGCTGGGAATGCAGCCACCGCACCGGCTGCGCACGCGGATGCTGCGAGAGCTCCCGGTAGTCGCCCACCTCGGCGATCTGCGTGCCTTTGAGGATGACCGCACCGTCGCTCCGCGACCGGACGCGGCCGGGCTCGGGAGCATCGATGAGGAAGCCGCGAAGGCCCAGGAGGGTGTCAGCTTCTGGGTTCATCGCGGAGGCCGGAAAGACATGGGCGCGCAGACTAGTGGAGCACGAATGGTCTGGTCAATGGGGCGCGGCGCCGCGTACAGGGCAAGCGCATCAAAATCCGAGCCCTGGAGCCCCAGCTTGCAGGACTCGCGCGGCCGGTCGCGGAACCATGCGGCGTGGGCCGCGGCCCGAGCCGAGGGCTCGAGACTCGGCACTCCCGCCCGAGCTCTCCACGCCAAAAACCCCCCGCCCGCTCCGGCCACTTTCATGTCGCATATGCAACATCCAAATGGCAGCAGGCTGCCGGGATGCTTCTCCAGGGCCGTCACATCAACTTTCCGAGACCCAGGCTGGATGCGGCGGAGCGCTTCCCCTTGGTGGAGCGCGCGGCCGCCCGTCGAGGTGTGGCGCGATCGCACTGGGGCCGGCTCGTTTCGCCGCGGCGACGCTTGACCACCCGGAACGCTTTCCCTACTCACACACGCTCCAACTCCAAAAAAACTCATGGGCCAGCAAACGAACAAAATCCAAAAACGCCGCCGCCGTCTCGCTTATCTCGAGCGCAAGAAAGCGAAAGCCAAGGTGGCAACGATCAAGCCCGTGAAGAAGAAGGCGCCGGCGCGGAAGAAGGCGGAGGCGGCTCCGGTCGCCGAAGCGGCTCCTGCGGCGGAGTAGGGAGCGTGCCTTGTGAATAGTGATTGGTGATTCGCGGATGGAATCCGACCATGCACCGGTCACCGATCACCACTCCCGGCAGTGCGCTTTCTGATCGTCGATGGCCATAGCGTGATCTTCGCCTGGCCGGAGCTCCGGGCGATGCATTCGCGCCGCGGCGTCGCGGCGCGCGAGACGCTGGTGCGGTTGCTCACCGCGTATCAGGATGCCAGCGGGGTGCGAGTCGTGGCGGTTTTCGACGGACGCGGAGATCAGGCGAGCGAGGACCGCGAACCGGGCGGCATCCAGGTCTTCTACAGCGGCGCCGGCCAGACGGCGGACGACATCATCGAGCGGCTCGTGGCGAAGTATGCGAAGAAGCACGACCTGCTCGTGGCGACCGACGATTCGCTCGAACGCCAGACCGCGATCAGTTTCGGCGCAGACGTGGTCGCGACCGAAAACCTCCGGGACCTGCTGACCGCAGCGGAAGGCGATCTGACGCGCCGGATCGCCGCGCATCGGCGGAAGCCGTAGCCGGCGCGGCTGCGCTCACCTCTTCAACAGATCGCGAATCTCCGTCAGCAGCATAATGTCCGCCGGGGGCGAAGGAGGCACCGCGGGCGTGGCGGGTTTGCTGATCGAAGCCATGAGCCGGTTCATCGGCTTGACCAGTACGAAGAAGACGACGGCGGCCAGGATCAGGAACGCGACGACCGCGTTGATGAAGTTGCCGATGAGGATCGGGCCGGCCTTGATCTCCGAAAAATCCGGCTGGCCGCCAACCATGCCAATCATGGGGGTGATGACGTCCTTGACCATGGAGTCCACGATTTTTCCGAAGGCGCCTCCGATGATGACGCCGACGGCGAGATCCATGACATTGCCTTTGGCGATGAATGCTTTGAACTCAGAGATTACGCTCATGTATGTTTTTGGATGCGATTGATGGTGCGTTGGTGTGGCGCTTTCTAGGGCACCGTGGAGGAGGAGCGCAAGCGGGCGCAAAAAAATTTGCGGCACCGGGCGATGCGGCTAGGCTCCCCGCCCATGTCTTTCCAAGCCCGTATCGACGGAGACCTCAAGGCGGCGATGAAGGCCCGGCAGGCCGACCGGCTCGGCGTCCTCCGGATGCTGAAGGCGGCGCTGAAAAATGCAGCCATCGAGAAGGGCGGCATCAGCTTTGAACTGAACGATGCGGACGCCGCCGCCATCGTGCGCAAGGAACTCAAGAAGCGCCAGGATTCCATCGAGAGCTTCACCAAAGGAGGACGCCCGGAACTCGCCGCGAAGGAGACCGCCGAGGCCGCGATGCTCTCCGAATATCTGCCGCAGTCCCTTTCCGCCGAGGAACTGCAACAACTGGTCGCCGCCTGCGTCGCCGAATCCGGCGCGACCTCCAAAGCCCAGATGGGCGCGGTGATGAAACTGGCCGTCGAGAAGGCCGCGGGCCGCGCCGATGGGAAGGCGCTGAGTGCCGCGGTCGGAGCGGCGCTGAAATAAAGGCAGAAGGCAGAATGAAGAAGGCAGAAGTGATCCCCGCCCCGGTCGCAGCACCCTTCTGCCTTCTGCCTTCTACCTTCTGCCTTTCCTCCCATGGTTAGCGCCATCATCGTCGCCGCAGGCAGCAGCCGCCGCATGGGCTTCGACAAGCTCTTTGCCGAACTCGCCGGACATCCCGTGCTCTGGCATTCGATCAAGGCCTTCCAGGATACCCTCGAGGTGGATCGGATCGTCATCGTGACCAAGGAGGACCGGATGGACGACATCGAGAAGCTCGTGGCGGCAGGGAGATTCGACAAAGTCTCGCGCATCGTCAGCGGTGGCGGCGAGCGCCACATCTCGGTCTGGAATGGCTTGCAGGTCCTGCAGGAGGAAGGCGCCGATTTCGTCACGATCCACGACGGCGCGCGGCCGCTGACCACCCCGCGGCTGATCCAGGCCTGCCTCGAGATGGCCCGTGAGCACGGCGCGGCCTGCTGCGCCTCGCCCATCCCGGATACGGTGAAGCGGGCCTCGATCGACCAGATGGTGAATGAGAGCGTCGAGCGCACGGGCCTGTGGGCCATGCAGACGCCGCAGGCCTTCAGCACGAGCCTCATCCTCCAGGCCTACGCCCAGCTCATGGCGCGGCACGAGATGGTCACGGATGAAGTCTCCGCCGTGCAAAAGCTCGGGAAGAAGATCGCGCTGCTGAAAAGCGAGGACTGGAATTTCAAGATAACCTTCCCCCACGACCTCGAACTGGCCGAGCATGTGCTAACCTTGCGGGAGAAGAAGCCAAAGAAGCCGAAGGCTGCGCAATAAACAGGGCCGTGATGCTCATGATTGAAAACATCCAACACTCAACATCCAACATCCAACATGCAATGGGGCTCCTTCGCAGAGCATTGGATGTTGGATGTTGGATGTTGGATGTTGGATGTTTCATCCGCTGCAAGTCCTTGTTCCGGGCGGACCGCTAGATGGACCACCTCTACCGTCTCACCACGCTCCCAAATGGCGCCCGCATCGCCTCGGTCGAAATGCCCCACATGCGCTCCATCGCAGTCGGCTTCTGGGCCGGCGTCGGCGGGCGGCACGAGACCAGCGCGCAGAATGGCATCTCGCATTTTCTCGAGCACCTGCTCTTCAAGGGGACCAAGGCGCGCAACGCCCGGCAGATCACCGAGGGCATCGAGGGCATCGGCGGGTACCTGAACGCATTCACCACCGAAGATCACACCTGCTACTACGCCAAAGCCGCCGTCGCACACTTTGGCGTCCTTTGTGAAGTGCTCGGGGATATGTATCTCCGCAGCCAGTTTCCGAAGGCGGAGATCGAGCGCGAGCGCGAGGTCATCCGCGAGGAGATCCTGATGTATCGCGACCAGCCCTCGCAACACGCGCAGGAACTGCTCACCCAGACGATGTGGCCCGCGCATCCGCTCGGCCGTCCACTCACCGGCACGCTCGAGACCATCGCCTCGCTGCAACGCGCGAACTTCGTCGATTACCGCCGCGCCCACTACAATGCGCGCAACACCATCCTCACCGTGGCCGGCCCCCTGCCCCACGAGCGCGTCGTTGCC
>JBGSYE010000541.1:0-3384 GCA_041751075.1 Chthoniobacteraceae bacterium | reverse complement strand
GTTTGCCGCCGGCGCCGCCGATCGTGATCACCGGCAGCCCGCGCTCGCGGCAGCCCGCGATGAGCAGGCATTTATTGGTCAGCTTGTCCGTCGCATCGACCACGAAGTCGTAGCGCATCTCGAGCAAGCGCGCCGACGACGACGCGGTGAAAAATTCCGCGACCGCCGTGACGCGGCACTCCGGTTGAATGAGGCGGACGCGCTCCGCGAGCACGTCGATTTTCGGCCGTCCATACTGGCCATCCAGCGCGGGTAACTGCCGGTTCACATTCGTCACGCACACATCGTCGAGATCGATGAGCGTGAGCGCCCCGACGCCCGATCGAGCGAGCGCCTCGACCGTCCACGAGCCGACCCCACCCACACCGACGACCCCGACATGCGCCGCACGCAGCCGTTCGAGCCCGGCCGCTCCGTAGAGCCGCGCGAGGCCGGAGAAGCGGGTGGCGTAATCAGTCTGCATGCGTCCCGACCCGTTGACTCCGAGTTCGCCCGCTTGTCAATCCGCAGCCCGAAAAGGCGGGGGCAGGTTCGCCGAAACGGCCGCGGTGGCACTGTGAACAAGCACATTGCTTTTCGGCGAAAGTGACCGCCCGAAAAGAGGGCGGCTGCCCGTGCCTCGATCGGGCAGCGGGCAGCCGCATCGCAGAAGATGGGGGCGGTGGATCAGGCGTGGGCCGGCTGCATCCGCTCGTGCAATTCGCCGAAGGCGAGCGCCGCGGAGCGGAGCTTGCGCAGCGCGAGCTCCAGCCGGGTCTTGATCGTGCCCAGCGGGATGCCCGTCTCCTCCGCGATCTGCCGCTGGGAGAGGCCGCGAAAATAAGCCAGATGCACGGCCTGGCGCTGCGCTTCCGGCAGATGGGAGATGAGCGTGGCGACGGCTCCCGCGGTGTCGCTCTGCGCGGCCTCTTCATCGGCGCCGGTGTGCAGGCCGGCGTGATCGGTCGCGGACTCTTCGCGGAAGCGATCCTGCGCCCGGGAGTAGGCTGTCTTCCGGCGGATGCGGTCGATCGTCCGACGGCGCGCGAGGGTCACGATCCAGCCGAGCGCTTTTCCCTTTCTCACATCATAGCTGGCTGCGTGATGCCACACGCTGAGGAGGATTTCCTGCACGAGGTCGTCCACGTCGGATTCATTGTTGATCATGCGGCCGACGATGGTGCGCAGGAGCGACCGATGCCGCCTTTGCAGCAGCGCCAGGGCGGTTTCGTCGCCGTGTTGGATCTGCTCCATGCACTGTTCATCGGTCGGCTCACCTTGCGGGAGCCGGGGAGTGTCTCTGAGTTTTTGATGGTCGAAGGCGTAGAGCATGGCGTTGAGGGTGGTTGTGTGGTTGCGCTCCCTGCCTTTGCCTTCCGCGTGCCAAAGCACTTCTACTCTGGAGAGACAGTAGCGAGGGCGGTAAAAATGTCGCGAAATGCGACAGTCCTGTCGTCGTCATGCGACACTCGATTGTTGGGTGGCAGGTCACTTTCTCCCGGAAGGGAGCAACCACCGATTTTTCACAGCCAGACATCCTCTGCACTCCGTACTTTATAATATGGACTCCGACCCTGGCATTCCACTCGCGCGTATCGCCTCCTTCGTCCGGCAACACACCCACGACTTCCGCAATGGCCTGAACGGCCTGGACCTCGAAGCCGCGCTCCTTCAGGAGATCATCTCCGACGACGAAGGTCGCGAGTGCATCGGGCGGATCCGTCAGCAGGTCCGCTCCCTGGCAGAGCGGCTCCGCCAGCTCTCCGCGCGGTTCAACGATCCGCGCCCTTACCGAGCGCCCCTGACCGCGCACGAACTGCTGCTCATCTGGCGTGAACAGAACCGCAACCTCCCCGGACCGCTGGACGTAACGTGGGAGGACCAGGTGGCCGGGGAGCGGGTCGAGGTGGACGTGGAAGCCCTCGCGGAAATCTTCCACGAACTGCTCGTGAACGCCGCCAAATATTCACCGAGCGGGCCGGTCTCGATCGTCGCCCATCTCGACCAGGGCGAGGTGGTCTTGGAAATGCGCGAGCCGAAGGCTGCGCCGGTGGACGTGACCGGGTGGGGCGAAGCTCCATTCACGGCGGCCCGGCGTGGAGCTTACGGACTGGGATTATGGACGATCCATCGGCTCACGAAAGCGAGCGGCGGCGGAATTCGCCACGAGTTCATACCGACGGGCGCCCTCCTCACACGGCTGAACTTCCAGACGATTTAGCCTCCCTGGAAGCGCACCGCGCGGGGCTTTACGCGATCGGCGGCTTGCCACGGCCCATCAAGAGCGAGACGACGAAGAGGATGAGGAAGACGAAGAAGAGGATCTTCGCGATTCCGACGGCGCTGCCGGCGATGCCTCCGAATCCGAGCACGGCGGCGATGATGGCGATGACGAGGAAGGTGATGGCCCAGGAGAGCATAGGATGTGGGTGAGTTTGAGGTTGTTTGACTATCGGTTCATTCGCGATTCGCCCCTCGGCGTGGAACTGCGCGTATGTATTTGCGTCCCACGAAATTCTGCCGGCCCATTGGCATGGGCGCCTCGCGCCACTCCGCCACACTTGCGCTAGCTTTGAGCCGCAGTTCGCAACATTCAGCGCAGCTTGCTGGCATCTCGCCATGCTCCCATTCTCCGGCAGTACCCGATGCAGCCGGAAGCGCGACCAGAAGCGAATGACCCGTGCAAATGGGCTGGCTCCACATCATTCACGAAACGACCTACCGCTACTCTGGGCCGGTGCGCTTCGGGCCCCACCGGCTCGTCCTCCGCCCGCGCGAGGGTCACGATCTCCGGGTCGAGGAGATGAATCTGGAGATCGAGCCCGAGCACGATCTCGAGTGGAGCCGCGACGTCTTCGGCAACTCCGTCGCCACGATCTTCTTCTTCGAGCCGTCGCCCATCCTGCGCATCAGGAGCACGCTGCTGCTGCATCAGATGCGCCCATTTCTCCGACGCCGGGACCGGCCGGCGCTCCTTCCGAAATATCCGCTTCAGTTTTCGCCTCTCGAAGAAACGGTCGCGCGGGCGTATCGAGACTCCACTTTTCCCGACGATGCGGCGCGCGTCGGCGAATGGCTGCGCGAGGAAATCGACGCTTCCAGTTTCAACCAGGCGGAGACCCTCGCAGCGGCAGTGACGAAAACGGTGCGCAGGACGATCGGCTATCGGCGGCGGGAAGAGAGAGGCGTCCAGTCGCCCGGCGAGACCCTGGCCGCGGGCAGCGGCTCGTGCCGCGATCTCGCCACGTTGCTCCTCGAAAGCTGGCGGGTGCTGGGTTTTCCGGCGCGCTTCGCCAGCGGGTATCTCGATTGCGCGGCCTCGGAAGCCGGCCGTGCCTCGACTCATGCCTGGGCCGAGGCGTATCTGCCGGAGATCGGCTGGGTGGGTTTCGATCCGACGCTCGG
>JBGSYE010000540.1:0-3859 GCA_041751075.1 Chthoniobacteraceae bacterium | reverse complement strand
TGCTGGCCGCCGGAAAGCTCAAAGGGCCGGTGATCGAGCCGCTCGCCGAGCCCGACGAGCGCGGCGAGTTCGCGGCAGCGCTCGCGGCCTTCGGGAGTCACTGTGCCCTGGTAGTAAAGCGGCACTTCGATGTTATCGATGACGTTGAGCTGCGGGATGAGGTTGTAGCTCTGGAAGACGAAGCCGATGCGCGAGGCGCGGATGGCGGCCAGGTCATCGTCGCCGAGCCGGGCGACGTCGTCTTCGCCGAGGTAGAATTCGCCGCTGGTCGGTTTGTCGAGGCAGCCGAGGAGATTGAGCAGTGTGCTCTTGCCTGAGCCGGATGGGCCCATGATGGCGACGTAATCGCCCGCGGGGACTTCGAGGTCGATGCCCTTGAGCACGTGCACGGGCTCCTCGCCGAGGAAGTAATCCTTGCGCAGATCGCGCAGCAGGATGGCCGGACGGCGGAGCGGACGTTCCTGGGTGGAAAGTGGAGCGGTGGCGAGTTCCATCGTTGTGCCTGCGTCTTGTGAATGGCGACTGGTGTTTGGTGGATGGGGCGCTTCCGCCATCCACGAGTCACCAATCACCATTCACCACAAAGATCCCGCTCACGGCTTGGCCAGCACCCGCTTCTCGGCCCCGGCGGCATTCACCTTCTTCGCCTTTTCTTTCTTGGGCTTGGCCTCGGATTCCGTGTCGCGGTCCGCTTTAGATTCCTCGGAGCGGCTGGAAGCCTTCGGCGCCTTCATGCCGGGCAGCCGTTCGGGTTCATCTTCGCGGGCGGCGAGGAGGGATTTCGCGGGCTTTTCCTTCGCCGGCGGGAGCGAGACGTATTCCTCGTAGTTCTGTGGTGCGAGCACGACCTTCTGGCCGACTTGCAGCCCGTCCTCGACGATCACCGAAGTGTCATTGGCCAGGCCGAGCGTGACTTCTTGCGCGGCGATGGTGCCGTCGTCGCTGGCGGCGATGGTGAAGAAGCGGCCGTCTCGCTCGATGACCGCCTGCAGCGGCACCTGCACGGCGCGTGCGATCTGGTGGATCTGGATCTCGACCTGCGCGGTCATGCCCGCGCGGAGCCCCGCCGGTGGATCATGAATTTCGATCACCGTGCCGTACTCCTTCATCGACATATAGACCGAGGCATTCGGCAGCGGATACTCGCCCACTTCGCGCACAATCCCGGTGAGTTCCATTCCGGGAAAGGCGTCGATCTTGACCTTCACCGGCATGTCGCTCTTCACGCGATCGACGCGGGATTCATTGATCCGCGCGAGCACCTGCATGCGCTTCGGATCGGGCAGGCGGACGATGAGCTGGCGCTCGCGGACAAGCTTGCCTTCCGCGATCACCGGCTCGCCGGAATTGCTGCCACGCGACTCCGTCGCATAGACGACCTGGCCGGAGGTGGGGGCGGTGATGACGCAGAGCGCGAGCTGCGCTTCGGTCTGCGTGAGCTTCTCGGCGTCGAGCTTGTGGCTGTTTTCGCGGGAAGCCAGCCGGGCTTCCGCGGTCTCCACGTCGGAGCGGAGTTTGTTGAGCGATTTCTGTTTGGTGAAGCGATTGAGCACTTCGAGCTTGGTGCGGACGCTGTCGAGTTCCTTGCGCGCCTTTTCCACCCCGAAGCGATCCGCCTCGAGTTGCACCTCGGTGACGTAGCCGCGGGAGGCGAGCCGCTCGCTGTAGCGCAGGTACTCCTCGGCGCGGCGGAGCGATTCCTTGGCCACAAATTCATCGCCTTCCAGCGCCTGCTCCTCCTGGCGGAAAGTGCCGTTTTCGTATTCCTGAAGCGCGAGCTTGGCGGTCTCGACATCGGATTGCGCCTCGACCATCAGCGCGCGGCTGGTATTCGCGGCGATCTGCTGCTGGACGAGTTCGGACTGCAGGGCGGAGTCGTCCAGCTTCACGATGAAGTCGCCTTTCTGGACGTACTTGCCCTCCGGCACGATCTCGATGATCGCGGTGCCCGACGATCCCCGGCCCTGGACCTGGCAGCGCACCTCGACATTGCTCGAGCTCTCGACCTCGCCGCGTTCCACGACTTGCTGGAGGAAGGGCGCGGAAACCGCGAGCGCCGTCACCGGCGGCGCGACATTCTTGCTCCACGTCTGCCCCTTGGGCGCCCGCTTTCCGACGAACAGGCTGCCCCCTCCGAGCAGCACGGCTGCGGCGATGGCGATGCGCACGGCCTTGCGGCGGTGCCAGGGGCTCGGGGTTTCGATGGGTGTCACGGCGTCGGGGACACTCGTATGCAATAGTTCTGCCATTACTTGCTGGAATACCGCGCAGCGGCGGTTTGCTTGGGGTTTCCTTCGATCCGCGTCTCCCAGGTCACGAGGCGTTTGCGGATGTCCGCGGCGGTCATCGGGCCAGGATCTTGCCAGCGGCCGTCCGCGCTGAGCTGCATGGTGCCCATTTCAAAATCGAGCAGCACGCGCAGCACATCGTAGCCGACCCAGAGGCCGAGCAGGGCATTCTGCGCATCGAGCAGATCGCTGAGCGCGGACACGAGATCGCGTGCGGTGGTGGCGCCGAATTGCGCTTGGGCGCCGGGCCGCGGAGGCTCGTCGAGGCGCAGGCGGGCGAGATCGACTTGCGAGATGGCGGTCTGCACGGCGGAGCGGCGCAGCTCGAAGTTGAGCTGGCTCAGTTCGACGATGCGCAGGGTATTGCGCAGGCTCTGGCTCACGCGGTCCTCAAATTCATCGTAGCTTCGCCGTGCGCGCTGGTAGTCGATGAGGGTCTCGCGGTAGTCATTGCGCTCGAGCAGCCGCTGGAGCGGCGTGTCGAAACGCAGGCCGAAGCGCAGATTGCCGGTGCGTCCGTCGAAGCGCGCGGATTGATTGCCTACCGTGCCCATCGAGCCTGCGGCGGTGATGTCGAGCGTGCTCAGCAGCGCATTCGAGGCGATGTCGATCTGCCGCCAACCGTCCACGAGGCGGGCGCGCGCATTCATCCAGTCCAGGCGATGATCGCGGGCAATATCCACGGCCTCCTCCGCGGCGATCTGCACGGGGGGAAGCGCGAGCGTCTCGAGCCGGGTGGCGGTCTGGTCGAGCGAGAGCGCCAGGAGCAGGCCGGAAAGGCGGGCGGCGAGCTGGCTCAGCTCGGTGCGGGCGGTCTCGACGTCGAGCGTGGGGAGCGCCTGCTCGTGCTTTCTGAGAGCGGCGAAAGTCTCGGTCACTTCCTGGAAGAGCTGGGTGTTGCGGCCTTCGAGTTGCGCGAGTTTCACCCCCAGCCGCGCGGGATCGAAGCGGTGGCGCTCGATGCTGAGGCTCGCGAGATCGGGACGCTCGCCGAGCTGGGCGAGCTGCTCCTGGCGGGTGGGCAGATTCTGCTGCGCACGGTCGAGATCGGCGCGCGTTTTGCCGGAGAGCGCCACGAAGTCGTCCTCCAGGAGCATCAACTCGCGCATCTGCCGCGCGAGGTCTTCGGGAGTCTTGATCGCATCGCGATCGCGCACGATGGCGAGCACTTCGCTCAAGTCATTGCTCAGCGCGGTGGCGGCGGGATCGCTCAGCGAGAGCCGGTCGAGCAGGGGATCCTGCACCACCACCGGCAGGCTCGGTGGCAGCCCGAGCTCGATCTTGTACGCATCGAGCCGCGTCTGATAAGCCGCGCGCGTGGAAAGCAGGGAACTCTGGCTGTTGGCCAGCGACTGGCGCGCTTGATCGACCTGCAGCCGGTTTGAGATCCGGCCGGCGTCAAAGGCCGCCTCGATCTGATCGAGGCTCTCGCGCAGCCGGGCGATATTCGCTTCGAGATTGCGGATGCGCTGCTGCTCCTCGAGCAAGCCCAGGAGCCCATCCGCGCGCGGCGCGCCGACCGGGCCCGAGGGCGTGCCGGCGATCAGCCCGAGCCCGCCTCCGCCCACGTT
>JBGSYE010000539.1:0-9503 GCA_041751075.1 Chthoniobacteraceae bacterium | reverse complement strand
GGCGGCGTCGAGCGCGCGGCGGCCCTGGTCGATGAATGGAGAGGTCTCGAGCACCTCAACGCCGCGCGTGAGCGCGGTCGCGGGACGGTGCTCGTCACGGCGCACCTCGGGCACTGGGAAATGGGCGGCACCGTGCTGGCGCGACGCGGATTTCCGATGACCGTGGTGACCCTCGATGAGCCGAGCAGCGAGCTCACCCGCTGGCGCGATGTGCTGCGCCGCCAGCTCGGCATCCAGACCATCGCCGTCGGCCCCGGACGCGAGTTCGCCTTCCTCGAAATGCTCGCCGCCCTGCGCCGCAACGAATGCGTCGCCATGCTCGTGGACCGGCCCTACGAAGGCACCGGAGTCCCGGTCGATTTCTTCGGCGCGCGGGCCGAATTCTCCACCGCCCCCGCCCTGCTCGCGCATCACGCCGGCGCCACGGTGCTGCCCGCCTTCGTGCTTTTCAACGAGAGCCGCCGCTACCTTTCCCTGGCCGCACCGATCGTCCCGATGAGCACCGGCCCCGCCGCCCGCACCGTGCTCGCGGAGAATACCCAGCGAATCGCCGGAGTCCTCGAAACGACCGTCCGGGCGCATCCCACGCAGTGGTTCAACTACGTGCCCATCTGGCCGGAAGCAAAGACGGTAACCTGAAACCCGACAGGGGCGGCGGAAATTCTGGCGCCCCTGCCGGGGCTGTGCTCTTGGGATGGCTTCCGGTGGCTGGCGCCACCGGCTAATTTCCCCGGTCCCTTCGGGACAGATCGCACGCCTCCCGACTGCACCACATTTTCTCACATCCTCTGCTTTCTCCTCGCGGAAAAAGGGATTTACAACCCGAGGGCCGCCCATACCTTCACGCCTCCTTTTTGCCTCATGGTGTAATGGTAGCACAGCAGACTCTGAATCTGCTTGTCTAGGTTCGAGTCCTAGTGAGGCAGTGGAGCGCAGCGAACTGCCGCATCTTCCTCACCGCCGGAGGCGCAAGATGGGCGGCGGATGGGGCAATGGCCGCAATCCTGGTGAGGCAGCCAACTCCGGCCTGCTCGCTCGGAAAAAATCTCTCGAAGCCTCCGGGGCGTCCGACTAGTTGATTCCGCGGCGCTGTCCCCCGATGCGCTCCATTTCCGAATTCCACATGAAACGCATCGGCATTCTCACCGCTGGCGGCGACACGCCCGCCCTCAACGCCACCATCCAGGGCGCCATCGTCCGCGCAAATCAGCTTCACATCGAGGTCTTCGGTCTCATCAAAGGCTTTAACAGCCTCTTCAATCCGCGCGTCCCGCACGTCCACCTCAATCCTCTCTTCCAGGAAATCCCGGAGATCGATCCGACGATGGGTGGGACGTTGATCGGTTCGTCCCGCGACTATGTGGATCCGGACAAAAGGGAGGATCTCGATCTCATCGTCTCGCGGCTCGGGAAGCTCGGCATCGAGGGGCTCATCTGCGTGGGCGGAGATGGCACCCTCAATGGCCTCCAGCCGCTCGCGGAGCGGCTGCCCACGGTCCTCGCGCCCAAGACCATCGACAACGATCTCGGGCTGAACTATCCCAGCGAACCGGACGAATGGGCGCGCGTCTCCGAGCCCACGGCCAGGAACGGTTTTCAATACCGGCAGACGGAATCGCAGGCAGTGTTCGATCTCGATCACATCGTGAATTACGTCACGCCTGGCTACGCGACCGCCGTCTTCGTCTCGGCCAGCGGCGTCGAGCGCATCCGCACGACGGCGGAGAGCCACCGGCGCATCGCGATCATCGAGGTGATGGGCCGGCACTCCGGTTACATCGCGCTGGGTTCATCTTACGGGCGGCCCGACATCGTGCTCGTGCCCGAGGTGCCGCTCGATCTCGAGCGTCTCGCGGAGCGCGTGAAGCATATCTACGACCTGCAGAAGAACGTCGTGATCGTCTGCGGCGAGGGCATCGTGGACGATCAAGGCGCGGAACTCGGCGCGGAGACGAAATCCACGGATCCCGCGGGAAACATCGTGCTCAGTGGAGCCGCGGACGCTCTGCGCTCGCGGCTGATCAGGATGCTGGGAGACAAATACTTTCAGCTCTACCGACGGGGCGAGTCAGCGCGCGAGGCCATCTTCACGCGGAAAGTCGGGCACACGCAGCGCGGAGGGCGGCCGATCCTTTTCGACCGCTTCTATGCCGCGCAACTGGGTGCGAAGGCCGTGGAGCTCCTCCACGAGGGGCGCAACAATTCCGTCTCCATCCTCCAATACGACGAGTCGAAAGGCTTCCACGTCGAAGGCTACGATGCCAACCGCTTCCGCGACCGCTGGGGCCTCATCCACGCCCGGCAGATGCATCCGGCGCTCTACGACGAGAAGCTGATGAAGCCGTCGCGCATGGGCATCAACTATCTGGCGCCCATCTTCACCAATGCCATCGGCGAGGACGACATGGAGCACACGCGCCAGACGCTCTTCGCCTCGAGCAACCTCTCGCAGCCGTACCACTCCATCAATACGGACATCAACAAGCGCATCCGCTTTCTGCCGGAGGAGTAGCGGCGGCCGTAACCGATTTAGAAGTCTGGAAGCTTGCGGCTAATTTCCGATGCCCTCCCGGAATACTCGACCCTCGAAACCTATGAAACGCCTGCTCGCACTCTCGCTCCTCCATTCGCTCATCCTCCACGCTCATGCTGTCGATTGGCCGCAATGGCGCGGGCCGGACGGCCAGGGCCACTCGCCGGTGACCGGCCTCCCTACCGAGTGGAGCGAGACGACGAATGTCGCCTGGAAGACCGAGACCCCGGGGCGCGGCTGGTCTTCGCCCGTCATCGACGGAAAAGCGATCTGGATGACGACCGCGATCGAAAGCGCCGCCTCGCCCGAAGACGCCGAGCGCCGCCTCCAGGGCAACACCGGCGACCAGCCCGTGACCCTGCTCGACAAGCTGGAGCTGCGCGCTGTGTGCATCGACCGCGACTCCGGCAAGCTGCTCCGCGACGTGCTCCTGCTCACCGTGCGCGAGCCGCAGTGGGCGCATCGGCTGAACAGCTACGCCTCCCCTACGCCCGTGCTCGAAGCTGGCCGGCTCTACGCGCACTTCGGCGCCTTCGGCACCGCGTGTCTCGACACTGCCTCGGGCGAGGTGCTCTGGCGCAATACTGACCTCGTCGTGATGCACGAAAATGGCCCCGGCAGTTCGCCGATCGTCTGGCAGGATTTGCTCATCTTTCACATGGATGGGAGCGACCGCCAATTCATCGCCGCGCTGGACAAGCGCACCGGCCGGCTCGCGTGGAAAACCGCTCGCAGCGGCGCGATGAACGAAAAACCCCAGCTCCAGAAATCCTACGGCACCCCGCTCGTCGTCGAGGTGGAGGGAAAGGCGCAGATTTTCTCGCCCGCCTCCGACTGGCTCTACGGCTACGATCCCGCGACCGGCCGCGAGCTGTGGAAGCTGGGATACGGCCAGCTCGGTTTTTCCATCACGCCGCGCCCCGTCATCGGACACGGCATGTTTTTCATGGCCACCGGCTTTGGGAAGAAGCAGATGCTCGGCATCAAATACGCGGGCGTGCCCACGCCCGAGATCGTGTGGAGTTACGCCAAAGGCATCCCCACGATGCCCTCTCCGCTGCTCGTCGAGGATGCGCTCTACTTCGTCGATGATGGCGGCTTCCTCACCTGTCTCGATGCGCTCACCGGCACCGAGCGTTACCGCGAGCGGCTCGGCGGCAACTTCAGTTCCTCGCCGACCTTCGCCGACGGACGCATCTACATCTCCAGTCGCGAAGGTGTCACATTTGTCATCGCGCCCGGACCAAAGTTCGAGCTGATCGCCAGGAACGAGTTGCCCGGCTCCATCATGGCATCCGCCGCCATCGCGGACGGCGCGCTCTTCCTCCGCACCGACGCCGCGCTCTACCGCATCGAGAAAAGGAAAGCCGGCACCGCCACCGCACGCTGAGAGCGCTCGCGAAGCGAAGCTCCGGGTACCACACGCGTCCCGCGTGTTGGTTTCGGCGTCCCGCCGAAACGAACTTCCCTGCGCGAACGAATGCGACTGCGAGCGGGTGTTTCACAACGCAGAGACGCAGAGACGCAGAGGTCGTGGAGGAACACTGCTGGCGCCGATCCACGATGCGGACCTCTTCGATCTCCGCGCCTCCGCGTCTCTGCGTTTTCCAAAAACACCTATCGAAACGCCGGATGCTCCGCGTTCCCGCCCGCTTCGAGGTACGCGAGCAGGTCGAGGATCACATCCCGCTCGAGCATGTTGAGCAATCCCGCCGGCATCGGTGAAATGCCCGACGGCGTGACCTCCGCGATCTTCGCGACGGGAACCATCATCGTCTCCTCGGAGAGCGGGTTCGGCCGCAGTGAGATTCCCTCGGGGCTTTCCGCTTCGACCACCCCGACGACCTGACTCCCGTCCCTCAGGCGCAGGATCGTGTTGCGATACTTCTCGTCCATCGCCCGAGAGGGATCCATGACCGCGACGAGCAGATCGCGCCGGCCAAATCGACTCGCCACCGCCGTGAGGTCCGGTCCGAAAACGCCACCCGCATCCGGCCCAGCGCCCATGCGATGGCACGCGCGGCACTGCGCGCTTTCGAAGGCCTGCTTCCCGCGCGCAAAGGACCGCTTCGCACCGACGCGGTCCAGCGAAGCCGCGAGCTCCTCCAGCGTCCACTCGCGGACAAAACGCACGGCTCGCGTTGTCTGCCCGGCATTCGTCGCGACGATTGACTTGTCCTCCAGCCATGGCGCGAGCGCGATACGCTCTTCGTCGCTCAGCGAAGCCGCGGCGGCACTCTTGATCGCGCGCACCGTGCCGACGTAATTCTGCGCGCCCTGGCCCCGCTCCGCCTGCCGGATCGCGTCGAAGAAAACGCGCCGCTGCTCGATCGTCCACGGCCCCGGCGCATGCCGAAGGAAAAAGAGGAAATGCATGCGGTCCTCCTGCGTGCTCGCGGCGGCGAGCAGCGGCGTGGCCTTCGCCACCACGTTTGCGGCGCCCAGGTTCACCAGCAGCTTGCACAGTTCACGATTCAGCTCCGCGCTTCCCGCGGGATACAGCGCGTCCAGCTTCGCGGCTGCGGCCTGCGCAATTTCCGGCGTCGCGATCCCCGGAAGCGCGATCTCGTAGATGCGGAGTGCCGCGAGTTGCTGCTCTTCGGAAAACTCGGCGAGTTCCATCTCATTCAGTCGCGCGACGATCTCCCGCCGATCGGTATCTCCGCCCACCCGCGCCAGAGCCAGTAGAGCCGTGAGCGCACTGCCCGGCTTCCTTGCCCCGAGCGCCCGCCCCCTCCATTCCCGCACTTCCACCGTCTCCAGCGCGATGCGCGCCGCGTTCCGTATCCAGCGATCCGCGTGACCGAGTTGCGGCCAGGCTGTCGCAAGGACCGACACACCGTCTCCCGAACGATCGCGGGAATGGAAAGCCTCAAGGCTTCTGCGCAATGCGCGGAGTTCCATCGTCGTCTTGCTCTCCGGCTTCACCGCCAGTGCATCCGGATGTCCGAGGTACCGGATGCGATACAGCCCCGACTGCGTGCCGCGCCCGCCCGTGGTGAAATAGAGCGCACCGTCCGGCCCGACCGCCATGTCGGTGACATTGAGCGGACGCCCGGTCGCGAACTCCTCCCGCGTCGCCGAGTAGCTGGCGCCACGCGGAGCCAGGTGCAGCGCGAGGATTCGGCCGTAGGCCCAGTCGGCGATGAAAAGGGCGCGCCGGTATTTCTCCGGGAACTTTGCGCCCGTGCCAAACTCCACGCCCGTCGGCGAGCCGAGCCCGACGTCGTGCATCGTGGGCAAAACGTCCGGCGCATCCGACGGCAGCACGCCGGTGCCGCGGCGCCACGCGTAGTCGCTGCCGGAGACGAGATGATGCACCCGCGAGGGCTTGTACCACGGGTTGCCGATGTCGCGTTCGTTGTCCGCTTCGTAGGTGAACATCTCGCCGTCTTCGCTAAAGGCGACATCGAGAGGATTGCGCAGTCCGCCCGCGACGATCTCGAAACGCGTGCCGTCGCGATCGGTGCGAGCGAGCCACCCGGTCAGCAGTCGCCCCTCCGGGCCAAACATTTGCGCGTCGCGCCCACCGGGAATCCACGGCGGACTCGCAAAGCGCTGGAACGGCGAGCGCTCCCACCTCACAGGCGGCAGCGCGACATCGTCGCCGGTGATGAGGTAAATCATCCCGTCCGGCCCGAGCCGGAGATGATTGCGCCCGTGGCCCGTGCCGCCCTCGGTGCGCAGGAGTTCCTTCATTTCATCGAAGCGATCGTCGCCATCCGTATCGCGGAGCCGGACGAGCACTTTCGAGCTGTTCGCGTGCGCGTAGAGCGCGCCGTGGGCGTAGAGCAGGCCGCGGCATTCGCGCAGCGTCTCCTCGATCACTTCCACCTTCTCCACCGTGGCGGCGCCGAGCGTGAGCCGCAGCAGCCCCGGTGTCTTTTCCCGCGCCACGGTGATGCGGCCTTGTGGATCGAAGGCCATCGCGATCCACGAGTCCTCGCCCGGCTGTGCCGAACGCAGCAGCTCCACCGCAAAGCCTGGAGGCACGCGGATCGTCGCGGGATCGGTCGCCTCGCTGGTCCCACGCGCGAGCATCCAGCTATTGTAGGCATCGGTCGCACGCGTCGGGTCGAAAGGGTTTTCGTCCGCCTTCGCATCCACCCGCCCCAACCGCGCCACCGGCTTCCACTCGGAGTCGGGCGCATCACGCCGCGTCGCCGTGAGCCACGAGCCGTCCGTGACGATCCATTCGTGCCGGCCGGTGTCGAAGACGAGCTGGAGGATGCACGCAACGTCCTCGGATGCGCCGCGCGCCGCTTCGATCGCGAGAGTATTTTCGCCAGACCGCAGGTGCCGCGACACCTCGAAGCTCTCCGCGCGTTCCCGCATCGTGAACCGGCCCGCGCGCGTCCCGTTTAAGTACACCACCGCTTCTCCTCCGGTCGCGCCGAGCACCACCGCGCTCTGCAACCCCGGCTTCACGGCAAAACTCCTCCGAAAGACCGCCCGCCCCAAGTCGGCGTCCGTACTTCCGATCCATTCCGCGGACGGGAGCGCGATCGGACTCGCAGCGATTGCCGCATCCGCCGCGAGGAGGAGAAAACCCAGCACTCCGAGCCACCACCGGCGCGTGCGCGGAGTCCGGGTACCCCACGCGTCTCGCGTGTTGGTTGCGGCGTCCCGCCGCGACGCACTCCCGCATTTGCGCGCCTCAGGAAGTTCGTTTCGGCGGGACGCCGAAACCAACACGCGGGACGCGTGTGGCACCCGGATTTGCGGCTCGCCGCTTTCTTGATTCTTCATTGCGCAGGGAGAAGGGCAGCCGCGTTGTCCGCCGAGACGGCGCGCAGTTGTGGGTCGCTCAAGGCCGATTCCTTGAGTTTCAGGAGCGCGGACTCAAAGTAGAAAAATGGCGCGTGCGAGCCGAAGAGCAGACGCTCGCCGCCGATCTCCCCGAGCACGCGCCCGACCCCGGCCACACTTTCCAGCGTCGCGATCTCGAAATGCACGCCAGCAGCGGCGAGCGCGGCGAGCGGCTTGCCACGGAGCGTGCGGAAGGCATTGAGGAGTTGCACTCGGAGACTCGGCAGGCGCGCGAGCGCGTCCGGCAGCGATGCAGGATCGACCGGCGGCACCTTCACCAGCGGATGAATCGTGCGCTCCTCTTCCATGATCACGGCGATCTGCACGACGAGGCCGCGCTCCGCGGCGAGTGCGAGCAGGCGTCCGGCGGGCGGATCGCTGAGAGCGTAGCCGTGGTAGTTCGGATGCAGTCGGATACCGGGCATCCGATGGACTTCCGCGCAGCGGCGGAGATCCTCCTCCCAGCCGGGCAGCGTCGGATTGATCGCGCCGAAGGGGACGAGCACGCCGCCCCCGTGCGTGCGGCATTCCTCGGCGAGCCGGGCGTTCACGGCGGTGAGATCCTTGTGCAGCAGCGCGTCGAAGCTACCGGCCCACGCCCCGGACACGCCATTCGCGCGCAGCTTTGCGACGAGCGCCGGAGTTTCATCGAGCGGCAGTCGGCGGAAGGGCCAGCGACCGAGCGTCACATTCGTATCGATGAGACCGGAGGCCAGCGCGGCGGCGCGGGTGACGAGCGCGGTAGCGGCACCAGCAGTGGTCGCGAGGAATTGCCGGCGCGTGGGATGCGCAATCGTCCGAGGCATCATACGGCGATTCCTTTCTGCGTGAGGATCGGCTGCAACATCCGGCGCAGATTCTCGCCGAGGATGAGCCGCTTCGCCTCCTCGGGAATATCCGCACCGAAGACTTTGGCGAGCTGCGAGGCGAAGCTCCGTCCGCCGGCATCGCTGCCGTAGAGCACGCGCTCCGCGCCGACTTCACGCACGGCCATCTCGGTGAAGCCCGCGCACGGATCCGAGCCGGCCAGATCCACATGGACGTTCTTGAATCCGCGAATCGCACGCAGGCCGCGCTCCCAGTCGCCTCCGGTGTGTCCGCAGATGAGCGGCGCATTCGGATGCCGCGCCGCGAGCTCCGCCAAGTCGAGCGGCGTGGATTCACCAGGCTCGTTGCCGCCCACTTTCCACCAGGTGTGCTGAAAGATCACCGCCTTCAACTCCGCCGCGCGCCGCACGATCGGATCCAGCTCCGGCGCGGAGCAGCGATGCGCGACCCACAGCTTCACTCCGACCATCGGCCCCTGCGTCACGCAGCGCTCCAGCTCCGCAAGCGATGCCTCGACGTGCTTCGGATTGAGATACACGAAGCCGAACGTGCGATCCGGAAACTTCCCGATCGCGCGGAGCACCTCGTCATTCTCCCTGCGGAATTTCTCCGGCGCAGGATCCTTCGACCACTGCATGCCCATGTACACGCAGAGCCGCTCGATACCCATGCGGTCGGCGATCTCGATGAGCCGCGCGAGCCGCTCCTCCGGCGGATCGCCAGGGACGCCGGAGAGATGGCAGTGGAGATCCCAGATCTTCATCAGGCGTGGAATGGAATGGGGGGAATAAGCACCAAAGACCAAAACCCAAGGACCACGAAGGTCCAAGCCACAAATCGCCGCTGGTGCTTATTCCCCGCGCAGATGGCGCAAGGCTTCGCGAATCGCGGGAATGAGGAGCGGCAGGCACTCGCCGATGGCTTTCGGATTGCCGGGGAGATTGACGATCAGCGTGCGGCCGCGCGTGCCGGCGGTGCTGCGCGAGAGGATCGCGGTCGGCACCTTGGCAAAGCTCTGCACGCGCATGATTTCGCCAAAGCCCGGCAACTCGCGCTCGAGCACGGCGCGGGTGGCTTCGGGCGTCACATCGCGCGGCGCCGGGCCGGTGCCGCCGGTGGTGAGCACGAGTTCGCATTTCTCCAGATCGCAGAGCTGGCAGAGGAGCGCCTCGATGCGCGCGCGATCGTCCGGGATCACGAGGCGGACCCACGCGGTCGCGACGACGCCGTGCTCCACGAGCACCCGCTCGATCTCGGGGCCGCTGCGATCTTCGTACACCCCGCTGCTCGCGCGGTCGCTGAGGGTGAGACGCGCGATCTTCATGCGACGCAA
>JBGSYE010000538.1:0-2309 GCA_041751075.1 Chthoniobacteraceae bacterium | reverse complement strand
GCGCCGGCCATCGTGCCCGTGCCCGAGCGCGTCCAACCCGACGACGTCGGCGCCCGCATCGCTGATTGCGCGAGCGCCGCGAGCGCCGCCTCGTGATCCCACGCCGCCAGGAAGAGCTGCGACTTCCCATCGCTCGTCCGCCCGGAAGTCCAGCACAGCTTCTGCCCATCCGGCGAGAAGACCGGCAGCCCATCGAAACCCGGAGTGAACGTGACCCGCACCGGATCGCGCGCGCCCTGCCGATCCGCGATGAAGAGCTCGAAGTTCTCAAACCCGAGCTTGTTCGAGGTGAAGACGAGGTACTCCCCGCTCGGATGAAAGTAAGGCGCCCACGACATCGACTTGAAATCCGTGACCCGCACCACGTCCGAGCCATCGAGCTTCATTGTGAAAACGTCCGCATTCATCCCGCTCGCATCGAAGCGCCGCCACACGATCCGCTGCCCATCCGGCGAAAAGAAGGGGCCGCCGTCGTAGCCGGGCTCGCGCGTGAGCTGGCGCACATTCGAGCCATCCGCATTCATGAGGTAAATGTCGCCAAACCACGCCGCATCCTTCTCCAGCCGCGCCGTCTCCTCCGGAGAAAGCTCGCCCTGATACGCACCGCGCAGCGAGCAAAAGACGATCTGCTTTCCATCCGGCGAGAAGGCCCCCTCCGCGTCATAGCCCGGAGCGTCCGTCAGCCGCGTGAGCTGCGAGCCATCCGCATTCGCGGTGAAGATGTCCATCGCCGCGTCGTAATCCCACGAGTAGCGGCGCTGCTTTCCACTCGCGCGGAAGTCCAGCTCCGCCTGCTGCTTCGCCGCCGCCTCCGGATCGAGATGCGTGGAGGCAAAGAGCACGCGCCCGGTGTCCGGCTGGAAAAAGGCGCACGTCGTCTTCCCCACCCCCGGCGACACCCGCGCCGCATCGCCGCTCTGCAGATCGAGCACGTAGATCTGGTAGAAGGGATTCCCCACTTCCCGCTCGCTCTGGAAGATGAGCTGATCCCCATCCGGCGAGAAGTAGCCCTCCCCGCTCCGCTTCCCCTCGTAGATGAGCTGCCGCGGATTCTGGATAAAGCGCGCCTCCTCCGCGACATCCTCGGCAAAAGCAGCAGCGACCGAAACCGCGAGAGTGCAAGCGAGGAGAGGAGCGAAAGGAAGCATGGGAAGGAGTGTTTAGCCTCGGAAGTAGGACATGTCATCCGGACGCCGCAGCCAGGAAGACATTCCATCGATATACTTCCGACACCCTCAGTACTCGCGCGCCGCGATCGGCGGTGTGACCCTGAGCGTCGGCGACGATTGCTATTTCCCTCGCCGGGGGAGGCGGGGAACTCCGAACATCAAGCCACCACGCCCATGAGCCTCACCATCTATGAACTGGAGTACAGCCCCTTTTGCATTCCGATCACCGCCGCCCTCCGCGCGAGTGGCCGGCAATTCGAGCGGCGGGAGATTCCGAACTGGGATCGCAGTGAACTGCTGCTGCTGACCGATGGCGCGTACTATCAGGTGCCGGTGCTCGTGCATCGCGATCGCGTGATCTACGAGTCGAGCGCGGAGAGCGAAGACGTGGCGCGCTATGTGGATCGGCACTTTGCCGGTGGCCAGCTTTTTCCCGAGCGGCTGGATGGGCTGCAGCAGATCGTCCTAGAATTCCTGAGCGACGACGTGGAGTTGCACACCTTCCGGTTGCAGGATCCCTACCTGCTCGATCGGATCGCCGATCCGGTGGCACGCGGGCTTTTCCTGCGGCACAAGGAGCGGAAATTCGGACGCGGCTGCGTGGAGCAGTGGCGGCGTGATGCGGCGGACATCCGCGCGCAGGCGGATCGGCTCCTCTCGCGGCTTGAGACGACGCTGCGGCACTCCGCTTTTCTCTTCGGCGACGCGCCCGTGTATGCGGATTTCCTGCTCTACGGGGTGCTCGGAAATCTCACGTACCGCGGGAACCACTCGTTGAATGCGGAGCAGGAAGCGCTTGCGAACTTCGTCTCGCGACTCGGTGCGTGGCGATTCGGCCAGTGAGGCGCAGCGGCGGCGCCGGGGAGCGCACGGATTGAGAAGTTCGTTTCGGCGGGACGCCGAAACCCACACGCGGGACGCGTATGCTACCCGGACTTCCGCTCGCGCGGCTTCGGTGGCGGCGGTGCATCTGCCGCGACGGTGGAGGCAAACTTCCCATCGCGCACGGTCGTGACGATGCGCGCGCCGGGCCCGGCTTGCACGACGGAGCGCAGCATCTCGCCAGACTCCAGCATGGTGATGCTGTAGCCGCGGCCGAGCGTGGCCTCGGGGGAGAGCAGGCGCAGCATCGCGGCGGCA
>JBGSYE010000537.1:0-4306 GCA_041751075.1 Chthoniobacteraceae bacterium | reverse complement strand
GCGACGACCCGTCCGGCCTCGTGCGGCTCGCGCTGGCTTCCGCGCTCCAGCGGCTCCCGATCGCCGACCGGCCGGCCCTCGCGACGGTATTGGTCGCGCACAAAGAGGACGCGCAGGATCACAATCTGCCGCTGCTCATTTGGTATGGCCTGATCCCCGTCGCCGACCGCGATCCCGGCGCGCTGGTGACGATCGCCGCGCGCTGCGAGCTGCCGCTCACCCGGAAGTTCATCGCGCGCCGCCTCACCGAGGACATCGAGAAGAACGGCGCGCCCGTGAACGATCTGCTCACACAAACGACCGCGCCTGACGACATCACCGCGGGCCTCGCCGAGGCGCTCACCGGCTGGCGCAAGGCCCCAAAGCCCGCCGCCTGGGACACGCTCGCGGCAAAGCTTTCCACTTCAGCGGATGCGGCGCTGCGCGACCGGGTGCGCGAGCTGAGCGTCGTCTTCGGCGACGGCCGCGCGCTCGACGACGTGAAGAAGATCGCGCTCGACAGCAAGGGCGAGATCCCCGCGCGCAAGGCCGCGCTCCAGACCTTGATCGACAATCGCGCACCCGACCTCCGCGCGATCTGCGAAAAGCTCCTCGACACCCGGTTCCTCAATCCCGTCGCCGCCCGCGGCCTCGCAACTTTTGACGACCCGGCAATCGGCGCCTTGCTCGTGAAGGCGTATCCGAAATTCCATCAGTCCGAACGCGGGCAGCTCCTCGCCACGCTGGTGTCGCGTCCGGCCTTCATCACAGCCCTGCTCGACGCGGTCGCCGCCGGAAAGATTCCGCGCACCGACATCACCGCCTTCGACGCCCGCCAGATTCGTAGTTTCAACGATCCCGCGCTCACCAGGCAGCTCGGAGACGCATGGGGCGAGCAGCGCGAATCCAGTGCGGACAAGAAGGCACTCATCGCGAAGTGGAAGCAGCGCCTCACGCCAGCCGCCCTCGCACAGGCCGACTTGAGCGCCGGCCGCGCGACATGGACTACCGCCTGCGCCACCTGCCACACCCTCTACGGCGAAGGCGGCAAACTCGGCCCCGACCTCACCGGCGCTGGCCGTGACAATCTCGACTACCTGCTCGAGAACATCGTGGACCCGAGCGCCGTGGTGAGCGCCGACTTCCGCATGACCGTGCTCACATTGAAAGATGGTCGCGTGCTCAACGGCATGGTGGCCGCGAAAACCGACCGCACCCTCACGCTGCAAACGATGACCGAAAAGCTGACCATCGAACGCAGCGACATCGCAAAGCAGGAAGAGCTGCCCATGTCGCTAATGCCGGAAGGCCTGCCCGAGGCGCTCGGGGAGACGGCCATGCGCAACCTCATCGCCTTTCTCATGCGCAAGACCCAGGTGCCACTGCCGACGCAATAGCTGGGAGAAGCGGCTTTCCAGCCGCCCCGGGAACTGCGGCGCCTGCAAAGCCACCCTTCACAGCCTCGGCGCGCCAGTGCTATGCTCCGCCCGCCATGGGAGAACCCGCACTCAAGAACGATTACCTCACCGAAGAGGAATACCTCGCCGGTGAAGAACTCACCGAGATCGCCCACGAATACGTCGGGGGCCGCGTGCATGCGATGTCCGTGGCGACGGACACGCACGGAGTCATCGCTCAGAACATTGGCGCCGAACTCCACGGGTTTCTCCGAGGCAAGCGGTGCAGCGCCTGGATGGGCAATATGCGGGTGCGGATCGCCTTCCTCGATCGCACCATCCACTACATCCCCGATGTGCTGGTGGCCTGCGACGATCCGCCGCGCGATCGCCGTTTCCGCGAGAAGCCGCTCGCCATCTTTGAGGTCGTCTCGAAAAGCACCGAGGCCATCGACCACCGGGAAAAGCAGCTCGCCTACACCACGCTCCCGACGTTGCGGCATTACTTCATCGTCCGGCAGGATCGCATGCAGATTACGCACATCCGCCGCGTGGAGGCGGGGTGGGAAGACCTCATCTATTCCAAGCCCGATCAGGAGCTGGAGATCCCGGAGATCGAGTTCCGCATCGCCGTCGCGGAGGTGTACGCGGGTGCGGGCCTTTAGCTGCCGTTCACCCGATGTCCTCCCCCCGGACAAGAATCTCCCGCCGCGACTTCCTCGCTGCTTCCGCCGCCGGGGCGCTCTCCGCAACCGCTGCTCGCGCGCAGGTGCAGCCGCGCAACCCCGCGCGCTTGATCGCCACTGAAAATGCGCAACCCGGCGCGCTCGACTGGCAGCTCACGCGCGTGCGACTCGACAGGCAGGCGGGCTTTCGATCCCCGCTCATCGAGGGATACTGCTCGCGGCAATCGGTGAAGGCGGGCGACACGCTCGACATCTTTGTCAGCACAAAACCGGCGGCACGTTTCCACATCGAGATCTTCCGCACCGGCTACTACGCCGGGCGCGGCGCGCGGCTGATGACGACGCTCGGACCATTTGACGGCAAGGAACAGCCGGTGCCTGCGATGGGTGAGAAGCGGCTGCACGAGTGCCGCTGGGAGACCTGCGCAACGCTGAAGATTCCGGACGACTGGGTGAGTGGCGTGTATCTCGGCCGGCTCACCACGCTGCCCGCCGAAGGGCGGCCGTATTGGCAGAGTTACATCGTCTTCATCGTGAAGGACGACCGCCCCGCGGACATCCTCTTCCAATGCAGCGACAACACCTGGCAGGCTTACAATCGCTGGCCAAACGACTTCTCGATCTACACGAATCCACGCGGCAACCAGGGACCGTGGTCGGACGTGAGCTTCGATCGGCCTTACGCCAAGTACGCGCAGATCTACGAGAACCCGCAGTCCATCGGCTCGGGTGAATGGCTCTGCTTCGAGTTCCCCTTTGCCTACTGGCTTGAGCAACACGGTTACGACGTCACTTACTGCTCGAATAGCGACCTGCACACGCCGGCTCGCGGCCTGAAGTGCAAAGCTGTACTCAGCGTCGGCCACGATGAATACTGGGACATCCGCGCCTTCCGCAGCGTCGTCGCGATGCGCGATGCCGGCGTGAACATTCTCTTCTTCTCCGGCAACTCCGTCTGCTGGGTCACGCCGCTGCGCGCCGGTTTCGATGGCCGCGAAAATCGGATCATGTTCCGCGGCGGACCCTATGGCGGCGACTATCAGTTCGCGGTGAACCGCGAGAAGAATCACGGTCCTTTCCCAGAGCGCGGGCCGGACGAGGGCTACCTCATCGGCGCGCGGAATGTGGAGCCGGTGAATGGAGGCGGCGACTGGGTCTGCACCAAACCGGACCACTGGATCTTCGAGGGCACCGGGATGAAACGCGGGGAGTCCATCCCCGGCCTGATCGGCTGGGAATACCACGGCGACCCGCCGGCCATCGAAGGACTCGAAGTCGTCGGCGCCGGCACCGCCTTTCAGGGCGGCACGCGCCCGCAGCAATGGACCGCCACTATCTACCCCGGCCCGAAAGGCAACTTCGTCTTCAACGCCTCGACCATCTTCTGGTGCCAGGGGCTGAGCCATCCCCCCGGCCACATGCTCCCGTGGTCCCACTGGTCCCGCCCGCACGGCCCGGACGCACGCGTGCAGCGCATCACCCAGAATCTCCTGCGTCGGGCGCTCGGCTAGCGCCCGAGCGCCGCCCAACCGGCTTCAATCAGCCACAGACAGACACCGCCGTTCTCTTCCCGCCGGCCAGTGTCTGTCCGTGTCTGTCCGTGGCTCATTTCCGATGCCTCGGTAGCGGTTATGGCGGCGTGATGCGGTAGGCGTTCAAACCTTTCGACCCGGCGACCACCAGCAGCGGCGCCGACTCTGTCTCGATCCATGCGATATCGCCGCGCGTCGATTCGCCGCTGGCCTGGGCGACGATCGCGCCTTTCTCGAGATCGACCACGACGACGCGGCCACCCCGCAGCAGCACAGCCACCCACGGCCTGCCGGGCGCGACGTGAGCGGCATCGATGTGCCCCTTGCCGTCGCTGAGGACGAGCCGCCAGAGCTCCGTGCCTGTGGATGCGAGCGCGACGAGCGCTTCGCCCTCGTCGCTGGAGCCACCGACGATGATCGTCCCGGGCTGGCCCACGTCGGCGGCCGGCGCATGGCGGACCATGTTGCCATAGAGACCCGGATCGAGATCGCGCAGCTTTTTCCCCTGCGCGTCGAAGATATGCACCTTGCCCGCGGCGGAAGTGGTGAGCACTTCGGGGGCGCCGCCGCCCTCGATTTCGCCCGCGGTCACATGCCACACATTGCCGATCTGCGTGTAGCTCCACAGTGGCTTGCCACGCGGATCGAGCACGTGCAGGCCGGTCCCGCCATTGTAACCGACGATCACTTCGTCGAGCCCGTCGCCATCGAG
>JBGSYE010000536.1:0-6682 GCA_041751075.1 Chthoniobacteraceae bacterium | reverse complement strand
CTTCGTAGATGCGATTGAGATCGCGCGTGCGATCTTCCGGCGCGAGTCGGCGGCGCACCCGGCCGGGGATCTCGATCGAAGCGCGCAGCGCGTCGCTGTCCGGCAGATACAGCACGTCTGTATCGAGTGGCGCGGCGACTTCGGGCGGATCGTCGGGCCGCCGAATCGACACCAGCAGCGGCTCCATCCCCTGGCGCACCATCTCCACCGCTTCGCGATAGACGAAGGTCTGCACGAAGCTCGGGAACCGCTCGAAGAGGTACGCGAAGCTCATCGCCGCAGAGCTCGCGCTTCGTCGTAAAAGCTTTCGAGCTTCTCGATCGCCTGGCCGTGCTCGAATTCCTCGCGCACCACGCGCGCCGCGGCCTGGCCGTAGATGTAGAGCATGTCGGCGTGGTCGGTCAGGTCGCACATCGCGCGGTGGAGGGCGGCTTCGTCCTGCTCCGGCACGAGCAGGCCGGTGCGCTCGTGGGTCACGGCTTCGGGGATGCCGCCGTGCGTGGTGGCGAGCACGGGCAGGCCGGTGGCCATCGCTTCGAGCATGGAATTCGGGACGCCCTCCTGGTTGCGATCCGGCGGCATCTCGCTGGGATGCACGAAGACGTGCGCCTGCGCGTAGAGCGCTGCGAGATCGCGCTGATCGAGGAAGCCGCGCAACTCCACGGCGTCGGCGATCCCGAGTTCGCGCGTGAGGCCCGCGATCTCATCTTTCATCGGACCGTCACCGGCGATGGAAAAGCGCGCCTTGGGATGCTGCGCGTGGAATTTCGCAAACGCCCGGAGCGACGTGCGCAGACCTTTCTTGGCGATCAGGCGGCACGCCTGCACGAAACGCCACGAGCCATCCGCGGGCATCGGGCGCTGGGTGAAGGGAAAGTCATCGAGCGGGATGCCGGTGCGATTGAGGCGGAGCTTTTCGCGCGGGCAACCCCACTGCTCCAGCGCGGCGAGGAGCGAATGCGAGCGCGCCAGCACCAGCGGCACGGTTCGCAGCAGCCCGCGCATTTCCTCATCGTAGCCCTCCTGCTGCGGCCGCGCCTGGATGTCCATGCCGTGAAAGGACACCACACACGGCTGCGCCCACTCGCGGATGAACGGCAGCAGATGCACGCCGGTGTGGCCGAAATAAACATGCATGAGATCCGCCGGCCGCCGGCGCAGCATCTTCAGCAGGACCTGCAGCTCCCCGCGGTAATAGACCGGCGCCTTGCGGGCCACATACTTCAGCCAGAATCGCTTTGCGAAATTCTTACGCGCGCGAGGGATCAGTTCGATGTCGGGAAAGGGAAAGGTCTCCTCCTCCAGGCGCTCCCGCGTCATCACGAAGGTGCGGTAGCGCTGCAGCCCCGTGACCTGCCGGTAGATGTGCCGCATCTCGGGTTTCAGGAACGTAGTGCAGTAGCTCGCGACGATCGCGCGCGGGTCGGCATCTGCGGAGTCGGCGGGCATGGGCAGCGAATGTGAAAAAGCCGCGCTCCTTTAGCAAGGCATCGGCAGCGGGAGACAGGCGTCCCGCCTGTCCGGTGGGATCACAGGCGGGCCGCCTGTATCACGAGCTCACCGAGCAGCGTTTTCACCTTCTGAATCCCCTCCCCGGCTTCCGCGGAGATCGGCAGCACCTTCACCTTCCGAAACCGCGTCTTGAAGTGCTTCAGCTTCTCCTTTGCGCCTTCGAGATCCATCTTGTTGGCGATCACGATCCACGGGCGCTCGCCGAGCGTCGGATCGTAGAGGTCGAGTTCCTTGCGCAGCTTTTGCAAGTCCTCGATCGGCTCGCGCCCTTCGCTCCCGGCCATATCGAGCACGAAGACGAGCAGCTTGCAGCGCACGATGTGGCGGAGGAATTCGTGGCCGAGCCCGACATTGAGATGCGCGCCTTCGATGAGCCCGGGGATGTCCGCCACGGTCACGCGATGAAAGCCCGGCAGCTCGACCACCCCGATGTGCGGCGTGAGGGTGGTGAAGGGATACGACGCGACCTTCGGCTGCGCCGCGGAGATCGCACGCAGCAGCGTGGACTTCCCGGCATTCGGATATCCGACGAGCCCGGCGTCCGCGATCTTCCGCAGCTCGAGGTAAAAGTCGCCCTCCTCGCCCGGCACACCCTCGGTGTAGCGCGTCGGCGCCTGATTCCGCGAGCTCTTGAAATGCACATTGCCAAGCCCGCCCTTCCCGCCCTGGCAGAGCACGAACTCCTGCCCCACTTCCGTGAGATCCGCGATCATCTCCAGTGCCGCCGGATCGACTGGCTCCTTCCGGCTGCGCGATTTCTTCTCCGGCCCCTCGGGCGCCTTCGAGAAATCCACGAACATCGCCCCCTCCCCGTGCTCCACTTCCGGGTCCGACTCGTCCACCGCCTCTGTCGGAAGCCGATAGACGATCGTCCCGATCGGCACTGGCACGATCTTATCCGGCGAAGACTTTCCAAAGCACTGCTTCCCGTGCCCGCGATCCCCATTCTTTGCCTTCACGATCGGCTCGTAGAAAAAGGGCGTGAGATTGTCCTGATGCGTATCGGCCCTGAGGATCACTGATCCGCCGCGCCCGCCATCGCCCCCATCGGGCCCGCCCATCGGCACAAAGGACTCGCGGCGGAAAGAGACCGCGCCATCCCCGCCGTCGCCGGCTTTGGCATGGATGCGGATGTGGTCGATGAACATGGCGCGGAATGTCGGGGCTTCGTCAGGGAGTGTCGAGCGGCCAGCTCTCAACCTCGAGCGCTGCGCGCGGCTACTTTCGGAGTAGCCGCTCGTAGAGCCCATGCACCTGCCGGGCGATGGCCTTCCACGAGAAAGTCTCCTCGGCGCGCTGGCGCCCGGCTTTGCCGAAGGCGGCGCAACGGGCGGGGTTGGCCATGAGTTGATTGATCCGCTCGGCGAGATCGCGCGCGAAGATCTCGGGATGCGTCGCCTCGAAGGGACTCTCATCCATTTGATTCAGCGGGATGAGGTAGCCGGTCTCGCCTTCCACGACGACTTCCTTGATGCCGCCGACCGCGCTCGCGACCACGGCGGTCTCGCAGGCCATCGCTTCGAGATTGATGATGCCGAATGGCTCGTAGATCGACGGGCAGCAGAAGACGCCGGCGTGCGAGTAGAGTTCGATCTTCTCGGGATTGGTGACCATCTGCTCGATCCAGATCACGCCGTGGCGCCTGGCCTGCGCGGCGGCGACGGCGGCTTTCATCTCGGCGGCGATCTCCGGTGTGTCCGGCGCGCCGGCGCAGAGCACCACCTGGAAGCCGGGCGCGAAATGCTGGATGGCGCGGACGAGATGGACGATGCCCTTTTGCCGCGTGATGCGGCCGACGAAGAGCACGTACGGCTGCCGCGGATCGACGCCATATTTCTCGAGCGCGCCGGTGGTCGTCACGGGCCGGTATTCGTCGAGGTCGATGCCGTTGTAGATGATCGGCACGCGCGCCGGCGGGATGTCGAAGAACCGCAGGATGTCCGCTTTCGTTTCCTTCGACACGGCGATGACGGCGTCGGCCATCTCGATCGCGGTCTTTTCCACCCAGCAGGAGAAGTCGTAGCCGCCGCCGAGTTGCTCGCGCTTCCACGGGCGCAGCGGCTCGAGCGAATGCACGGTGATGACGAGCGGCAGGCCGTAGTTCAGCTTTGCGAGGATGCCGGCGAAGTGCGTGTACCAAGTGTGCAAATGCACGACGTCGGCGTCGATCGCGGTCGTATTCCAGTCGAGGCAGCGCTGCATCGCGCCAAAGACGGAGTGAAGCTGCCTGGGCGCGGTGTAGGCGGAGGCGTCGAGACCGAAGCCCGAGGCCTTCAGCTCCGGCGTGTCGATGCGGAGTTCGCGCGGCTCCTTCCCGTAGCACCGCACCTCGATCTGCATGAGCTTCGCCAGCTCGCGCGAGAGGTAATCGACGTGGACGCCAGCGCCGCCGTAAATCGTGGGGGGGTATTCGTTGGTGAGAAATAGCGTCTTCATGAGGAGACGCGCCTTGTGCCGGTCCGCGCGAGCCCTGTCGAGCCTCTCCCTACCTCAGAAGAAGATCGGGATGATCAGGATCGCAACGATGTTCACGACCTTGATCATCGGATTGATCGCCGGACCGCTGGTGTCCTTGTAAGGATCGCCCACGGTGTCGCCGGTCACGCTGGCCTTGTGCGCTTCGCTCCCCTTCCCGCCGTGGTGGCCTTCTTCGATGAATTTCTTCGCATTGTCCCACGCGCCGCCGGAGCTGGTCATCGAGATGCCCATGAAGAGGCCGGTCACGATCGAGCCGACGAGCACACCGCCGAGGATCTTCGCGCCGTCGGGCAAGGCGGCGACGGCGATCACCGCGAGCACCGGGATGAGCGCGGGGACGATCATTTCCTTGAGCGCGGCCTTCGTCACGATATCGACGCAGGTGCCGTAGTCAGGAGTGTCGGTGCCTTTCAAAATGCCGGGCTTGGCGGCGAGCTGGCGCCGCACTTCGGTGACCACGGCGCCGGCCGCGCGACCCACCGCGTTCATCGAAAATGCGCTGAAAAGATACGGCAGCAGGCCACCGAGGAAGAGGCCGATGATCACGTTCGGATCCTTGAGGGAAAAGGTGAGCGTCGCCTCGACCGCCGCACTCCCAAGACCATGCACCGTCTCGAGGTGGTGCTTCAGATCGACGAAGTAGGAGCCGAAAAGCACGATCGCCGCGAGTCCGGCGGAGGCGATGGCGTAGCCTTTGGTCACCGCCTTCATGGTATTGCCCACGGCATCGAGATCGTCGGTAATGGCGCGCACTTCCCTGGGCATCTCGCTCATCGTCGCTATGCCGCCCGCATTGTCGGTGATGGGCCCGAAGGCATCGAGCGAGATGATGATCCCGGCCATCGCGAGCATCGCCATGACGGCGACGGCGATGCCGTAGAGCCCGGCAAAGTGATGGCTGAGCCAGATGCTCGCGCCGATGCAGAGGACCGGGAGGGCCGTCGCGTGCATCCCAACCGCGAGACCGGCGATGATGTTCGTGGCGTGGCCGGTGACGCTGGCCTCGGCGATCTTGCGCACCGGCGAATAGGCGGTGGAGGTGTAGTAGTTCGTGATGAGCACCGCGGCGCCCGTCATGAGCAGCCCCACGACCGCGGCGCAGTAGATGCCATTCGCGGTGAAGGTCATCTCGCCACCAGTGAGCACGTCCGTGCATTTGAGCCCCGCGGCAAACATCGACTGGGTGATCGGCCAAAACGCGACCGCCGAAATCAGCGCGGAGATCAGCACGCCACCCATGAGCGCGTTGGCCGGCTTCGCATTCGTCACATTCACGAAAAGGATGCCGAGAATCGACGCCAGAATCGCCACCCCGCCGAGGACGAAGGGATACACCACCGAGGCGCCGCCACCCGCCGCCAGCGCGCCGACGAGCACCGCACCGATGAGCGACACGGCGTACGTTTCAAAGACATCCGCGGCCATGCCCGCGCAGTCGCCGACGTTGTCGCCCACATTGTCCGCGATCGTCGCCGGATTGCGCGGATCGTCCTCGTCGAGGTTCGACTCCACCTTGCCCACGAGGTCCGCACCCACATCCGCCGCCTTCGTATAGATGCCGCCGCCGAGCCGCGCGAACACCGACACCAGCGAAGCCCCGAGCGCCACGCCGACGAGGCTCGAGATCGTCTTCGTCGGATCCACCCGCTGCATCACCATGTAGAAGATCGCGACTGAGAAGAGCGCCAGCGCCACCACGAGCAACCCCGTCACTGCACCGCCATTGAAAGCAGCCTGAAGCGCCTTCTTGCGGCTCGTCCGCGCTCCCTCCGCCGTGCGCACATTCGCGACCACCGCCACGCGCATCCCGATGAAACCCGCGACGAGCGAACACACCGCCCCGAGCACGAAACCCGCAGCCGTCGGCACGTCCTTGAAGATCGCCACGAGGAGCGTAATCACCACCGCGATGGTACTCACCGCGCGCAACTGCCGCCCGAGGTATGCCTTGGCTCCCTCCTGCACCGCGGCGGCGATCTGCCGCATTTTTTCATTCCCCGCCGGCGAGGCCAGGATCGACTTGATCAGATAGATGGCGAAGCCGAGACCGATGGCTGCGCAGACGAGGGCGATGGGGAGGCCGGAGTTTTCCAGAAAGCTCGCAGCAGCAAGGGGTAGCATGATGATTTTGGGGACCGGAGAAAGGGCGCGGAGCATAGAGGAAGCGCCTTTGCTAGCAACGCTTTTGTTCCCCGATTTGGGAGCGGAAATTCCAAGCAAGTGCCGGCTGCAAAGTACAAGTCTCAAGCCCGCCATCGGATCGAAACCCGCTTGAGATTTCCACCCTTGGAATCTTGAGCCTTCCTTGGATTCTGGAATGTGAGGCTTGGAATTTCCCTCCTTGCGCCCGCCCCTTTCACACCTAGTGTGCCCCCTCCCAAAAGGGGGCGTACTGGTTTCGACTGTTGACTCGAGACACAGGCGGCATGTCGTGGAAGCCTGGTTGGCCACGTAAAATCTCCGGGCAAAAAAATAAACGCGAACGATTACGAAGATCTCGCTCTCGCGGCTTAATTGACCGCGACGTGGCCATCCCAACGCCTGCTAGGGGTGGCTGCGACGACAGCAGGCTCTGCCGAGGGCGGAGCAACCGCGCCCGAGGTGAACTTCTTTCGTGGATGCTCGGAAGATGGTGGCCCGCCCGCCGGCAGCCAGCTTCCTAAATCAAAGGCACGGCTAAACATGTAGAAGC
>JBGSYE010000535.1:0-2215 GCA_041751075.1 Chthoniobacteraceae bacterium | reverse complement strand
GCGACGGCCAGCTCCGCGCCGGGGAAGCGCGCTACCAGGTGCGCGATGTGGAAAGCGGCAAACCGATCGAGGTGCACGCCGGCTCCGTGCGTTGGAATGCCTGCCGCAAGAAATGGATCATGATCGCCGGCCAGCGCGGCGGCGCCTCCATGCTCGGCGAGATCTGGTTCAGCGAAGCCGGCGACGCCACCGGCCCGTGGCGCACCGCGCGGAAGATCGTCACCCACCAGCGCCAGAGCTTTTACAATCCCGTGCACCACGATTTCCTCGATCAGGACGGCGGCCGCCTCATCTACTTCGAGGGCACCTACAGCAATGAATTCTCCGGCCCCGTCGCCACGCCACGTTACCAATACAATCAGATCATGTACCGCCTCGACGTGGGCGACCCGCGGCTGCCGTAGAGCGAGTGTGCCTTTCAGGCCACTCGCTATCTTCGCATCGCAGCAGCAAGCGGGTTCCGAGACACACGCGCCATCTCCGCGTTGCGTAGCGAGTGGCCTGGAAGGCACACTCGCTCTACGGCTTGAACTGTCTGCGGAAACCGCCCATTCACACGCCGGTGAAAAAACTCCTTTCGATCGTCATCAGCGCGCTGATCCTCGGGCTCATCTATTGGAAGATCGGGCCGGAAAATCGTGCGCGGTTGCTCCAGATCTTTCGTGACTGCGATCAGCTCTGGATGGCAGTGAGCCTGGGGATGGTGGTGCCGCTGACGATGTTTACCGCGTGGCGCCTGCAGCAACTCATGCCGCGCGCGGGGCAGCTTGGTTTTGGCGAAGCGAACAAACTCATTCTGGTCGCGAGTGTGCTGAATCTCGTGCTGCCCTCGAAGATGGGCGACATCGCGAAGGCGTGGTTTCTGCGGGATCGCGGTCACTTGAGCGGCACGCTGGCACTCTCGCTCGTGGTCTTTGAGAAATCGTGCGACATGCTCTCGCTGCTGCTCTGGTGCGCTTTCGGGCTCGCGATTTATCCGCAGAAGGATGGAGTCTTCTGGGTGATGACGGTGGCGGTCGCCGGGATGCTCCTCTTCGGCTGCCTGCTGCTCGGGTCGCAAGCATTCGCGCGGCTCTTCTTCGATCTCGGGGCGCGCTTTGCTCCGAGGAAAATCGGCGCGAAGCTCGGCCAGTTCGCGGTGTCGTGGAGCGAGATGCACGACTACTTCTGGGCGAGCAAGGCGCGGCTCTTCAAGGTGACGACGACCTCGGTGTTCATCTGGTTCCTGCACTTGCTCCAGATCTGGATGTTCATCCTCGCACTGCGAGCGAGCGTGCCTTTTGTGCGCAATCTCGCCCTCTCGCCGCTCGCCATTCTCGCGGGCTTGTTGCCGATCCCGACCTTCGGCGGTGCGGGCACCCGGGATGGCGCGCTTGTGGTGCTTTACGCGCCGTATTTCGCGGCGCCGGTCGCGCTCGCGCTCGGGCTGCTCTGCACCGCGCGTTATTTGCTGCCGGCGATCGGCGGGCTGCCATTCCTTGGGCAATACGTCGGGCTGATGAAATCCTTGCGCGCCAATCCCTCGGAAGCCTGAACCGATGGCGCGACAGTCACTGTTCTCACGGATTTTTTGGTTCGGTGTCGGTGGCGGGCTCAGTGTCGCAATCAATGCGACCCTCTATTTCCTGCTTCAGGACTGGCTCGGCTGGCCGAAATCGAGCGCGCTGGCGGTGAGCCTTGTCGTCGTCACGACGATTTTTGCGATCTGGAATTATCGGATCAATTTCCGCACCGACCGCGGCTTCCGCGAATGCATGGTGCGCTATCTCGGCGCCGTGGCGTTTTGTTACGCGCTCAATTACTCGGCCGCCCTCACGGGCATCAATCAGCTTGGGCATACGCGCTGGCTCGAGCTGTCAGTTCTTGCTTCCGTCCAGGTGCTGGTCAGCGGCGTGAAATTTTTCCTCTATCATCACTGGGTTTATCCGCATGCGCCGACTCATCCCGCTCCTCGCTAGCATCTTTGCGTTGGCCGCCCTCGCGCTGATCGTCGCGCGCTCCGTCGAGCGCGGCACTTCGCACGACGAGCACCAGTTCCTCGTCCCCGGTCTGCTGACGTTTCGCGAGGGGCTGCTGCCGTATCGCGACTATCCGCTCTTTCACGTGCCGTATCAGATCCTGCTCCATGGCGCGCTCGGCGTGTGGAGCGGCCAGACGCTGCTCAGCGCCCGCCTGCTCGCGGCCGGGGCCGCGTGGCTCACCGTCGTGCTCCTCG
>JBGSYE010000534.1:0-10942 GCA_041751075.1 Chthoniobacteraceae bacterium | reverse complement strand
CGGTCGGTGCCGCGCTCGGGAGCGGCCTGATTATAGGGGCAGCGGTAGCAGGCGGGCGTCGGCACATCGCGCGTGAGAAAGAGCAGGGGGCGGTAGGCCGCGTGGAAGAGCGGGCTCTGGCCAATGCTCATCGCGCCGACGGTATCGCCGTGATAGCCGGCGGCCACGGAGATGAAAGTGGCGCGATCCGCTTCGCCGCGCTGCATCCGGGCTTGATGGATCATTTTCAACCCCGCCTCCACTGCGGTGGAGCCGTCGTCGGAGAAAAAGACGCGCGCCCCGCTGGCGTCGCTGCCATCAAAATGGCGGAGCAATTCCGCGCCGAGCCGCGGCGCGACATCGTTGCTTTGTCCGAGGAAGGAGCTGTGCGCGATACGGTCGAGTTGCGCGCGGATCGCGGCGTCGAGCTCGGGGCGGCGATGGCCGTGGAGATTGGTCCAGATGGAGGAATTGCCATCGAAATACTCGCGGCCTTCGGCGTCGCGCAGGATCGCGCCCTCCGCCTCGACGATGACGAGCGGCGTGCCCGCCATCCATTCGCGCATCTGGGTAAAAGGATGCCAGAGCGCTCGCTGGTCAGTCTCGGCGATGCTCGTCATGAGCGCGAGGGTCGGGAAGCGCGTGGCGAGGGTCAAGCCCGCTGGTCCGGGGAGCTCAGCTCGCGTAGAAACGGCGGGAGGCGGCGCGGCTCACGGGCCAGAGGATCAGCAGGCCCATCGCGCAGAGGAGGGCGATGGGGGAAGGTCTATGCACGAGGCAGAAGGCGCACTGCACGATGAGCAGCACGCGGATGAGGCTGCCGATCACAGGCGGCAGCGGCGGAGGTGGCTGCCGGGTGAGCCGCCGGAGCTCGATGAGGACTAATGTCAGAGCGAGGGCCAACGTGGCGGGCCCAGGGTAAGCCCAGCCCGCGCTGTCGCGTCCGAGGAGTGCGATGAGGCCGCAGGCGAGCGGGACGGGCGGCAGGACTTTCGCCCAGAGCGGAGCTGAGGAGTGCGTCTCGTAGCGGGCGAGGTTCGTGACACACGCGATATACAGGGTGACGATGGCAGCGGCGATGAGGAGCAGCGGTGTCGGGCCGGCGTGGGTGGCGGCAGCGCCGAGGGCGAGGCTCGATCCGCGGCAAAGCCCCATCACGAGGGCGCCGATTCCGGGGATGCGTTTGGCGAAGGTGTTGTAGGCGACCACAGCAGCGGTGAGACCGAGCGCGACGAACGCGGCCTGGATGCCGAGGCAGAGCGCGCAGGCATTGCCGAGGAGGAAGAGGCCGATGGCGACCCCGCGCACGACCCTGGGATCCGCCGCGCCACTGGGCAAGGGGCGGTGCGGACGCTCGGCGCGATCTTCCTCCAGATCGCAGAGATCGTTCAGCAGCAATCCCGCGGAGTAGAGTGCGAGGCTCGCGACGATGGCGACGAGCACCGCCGGGTGCAGGACTCCACCCGCCGCCAGGAGGAAACCGGCGAGCGGATCGCCGGGCACGGTGAAGAGGTTCGGCGCGCGGAGGAGTTGGAGCCAGGTCTTCAAAGTGAAGGGGTCGGGAGCCAGGAGTCCGGGCTCAGGCGCCAGTAGTCAGAAAGAGTGTGCGCGACGCGACTCTTTTCCCCCTGCGCAAATAGCGATGTGGGTTGAGGGGTCAACCCGCGTCGCACGGCTTCACAGCGATGGCAGTCGCGACACAAGCTTCAACCCTGGCACCGGTGGGCTTTCGCTGCCGGGCCCGCCGACGGTGCTGCCGGCGGGCGAAGCGCCGGCTTGCCTTGGCCTTCCGAAGTGCGGGAAGCGTCCTAAGCCGCCAGTGGCGGCGCGGGTTCCCTACGGGTGCATTCACTTTCGCGCTGCGTCGTCGTCTTCGCCTGCCTCTCCCTCTGCGCGGTGGCGCGGGAGTGGCGGGTGGCGTCGGGGGCGGAGTTTGCGGCGGCTGAGGTGCAGGCGGGGGATACGATCGTCTGGGCTGCGGGCCGGTACGCGGATGTGACGATGCGGCTGAAGGGCCAGGGGACGGAGGCGGCGCCGATCACGGTGCGCGCGGAGAAGCGGGACGCTGTCGTCTTTACTGGCGCCAGCCAGCTCGAGGCGCGGGGCGCGTGGATCACGGTCGAGGGGCTCGTCTTTGAAGGGACGACGATCGATCCGATCGTGCTCCGGGATGCGCAGCACTGCCGCGTGACGGCTTGCACGGTGCGTTCATGCAATCCCGAGGGCATGCGCATTCACTATCTCCGCATCGGCGGGAAGAGCAGCGCGGACAATCGCGTGGACCATTGCACCTTTGACGATAAGCGCACCGATGGCGTGATGCTGGTGATCGACGGCGACGAGGGCCGGCTCTCACTGCGGACTCGGATCGATCACAATCTCTTCCGGGGCGTGATCAAGTCCGTGCGCAATGGGATGGAGGCGATCCGCATCGGCGACTCCGGATTTCAGCGCATCGACGCTCACACGATCGTGGAGGAGAACCGCTTTGAGGAGTGTCGGGGCGATGCGGAAGTGATCTCGGTGAAGTCTTCCGCAAACATCATCCGGGGGAATGTCTTCGTCGGCTGCGATGGCGCGGCGATCGTGCTCCGCCATGGCGACCGGAGCGTGGTGGAGGGGAATCGCATCGATGGCGCGGAGCGCACCAAGTCCGGCGGCATCCGCGTGCATGGGGCGGGGCATGTCGTCAGGGGGAATACCATCGGGAAGACGGGAGCGTTTGCGATCGCGCTGCCGGCTGGGAACTCCGTGTCGAAGGATACGGGGCATGCGCCAGTGGTCGATGTCTTGATCGAGAACAATCGCATTCTGAATCCAGCGGGACCGGCCTACGTCCTGGGCGAACCGCACGACGACAAGAAGAAGCAGGACACTGCGCCGTCGGGAGTCGTCTTCCGGGGGAACGAGGTCGTGAGTGCCGGGAAGGAAGCGGCGGTGAAGGAGTATCTGAAGGTGGCCGGCGGGGTGAAGTGGGAGTGAGGTTGGCGGAGCGATGACCCCCCCAGCCAGGCGGAGGCCCGCCCTGGCTGCCTGCCTCCCAGGCGCAGCCTGGGGAAAGAGGGAGACCCCGGAAAAAATGGTGGGCAGAGCTGGATTCGAACCAGCGAAGGCGTAAGCCAGCGGATTTACAGTCCGCCCCGTTTGGCCACTTCGGTATCTGCCCTTTTCCTGGAAAGGGGACGGGGCTTATACGGGCGCGCCCGGAGCGCCGCAAGCCCTTAGCCCCAGAATTTCCACCACGGCTTTTTCGCGGGCGCAGTGCCGGGCGCTGCCGGGGTCGTCGGGGCGGGCAGTTCCTCGCGCGGGACGATGCGGATGCTCTTCACGACGATGCGCTCGATGGGGTTGTCATTGCTGTCCGCGGTGCGGGTGCTGATAGCGTCGAGCGTCTCGAAACCCTGCACCACGCGGGCAAAGACCGTGTATTGCCCGTCGTAGGCGGGATTGGGCTTCAGGCAGATGAAGAACTGGCTGCCGTTCGAGACTCGCGAGGGGTTGATCTTGTCGGGCAGGCGCGCCATGGCCACGGCGCCTTTCATATGCTTTCGGCGAATCTCGGGATGCACCGTCCACCCGGGGCCGCCGGTACCGACCTTCGTGCGATCTTTCTTTTTGCTCAGCGGATCGCCGGTCTGCACGAGGATGTGCGGGAAGACGCGGTGGAAGGTGACGCCGTCGTAGAATTTCTTCCGCGCAAGTTTCTTGAAATTGGCGACCGTGGCCGGCGCATCTTCCTCGAAGAATTCGAGCACCACATTCTGCGGCTCCTGATTCTTTTGCACGATGACTTTCATCAAGGCGACCTCGTCCGCGCGGAGCAGCGGAGCGACGGCGAGGACGCAGGCGAGCGAGAGGAGCAGCTTTTTCATGTGGAAAAGGGGAGGCGTTGCGGGGTGACGCGGACTCCGGGGCCGGTCGAATCCGCAGGGCGGGCGATCAAGCCGCCCGCAGGCGCGCCGCGCTTGAGATAGCCGAGCGCGATCGGCTTTTCCAAGGCAAAACTCCACGCGGCGCTCGTGAGCGTGCCGTGCGGTTTGGCGGCTTCCGCTTCGGAGGGAAAGACCGCCCATCCCGCGACGAGCGGCACGCCACCTTCCGAGACGAAGCCGGTGAGCTCGCGGTTCACATGGCCGACGCTCTTGATGCGCGAGATGACTTCCTGGCCGATGTAGCAGCCCTTGTGATAGTCGATGTGCGTGCGGTCGAGCCCCGCTTCCGGCGGGAGCGTGTCCTCGGTGAGTTCGCGACCCCAGCGCGGGATGCCAGCTTCGATGCGCAGAGTTTCGCGGAGGGCTTCATCCATGACGACGCGAGCGGCGGCGAGTCGCGCCCAGTGCCCGGCAAACTCCGCGGCGTCGAGCCACAGATCGATGCCGGTGCGGCCAAAGCGATTCGCGCCGGATGCCGCGAAGCCGGGGAGCGCGTCGGGCGCTTCGCCGAAGACATGGAGCAAGTGGAGCGTGCCGGTGAGATCTTCGAGCGCCACGTCATCGGCGATGATGTACCGCTCGATCCGCGCGGCGAGCGTGTCGCGCAGCGAGACGTCCGCGTCCAGGAGGAGAGCGTCGGCGGTGGCGGTGATGAAGATGTCCGCGCAGAGCTTTCCTTTCGCGGTCGTGACGCAGGCGGGCATGGTCCGCCCGGGGGTGAGCTTGCGCACGTCGGCCGTCACCTGGCCGTTGAGAAAGCGCACACGATCGGCGCCGGTAAGGCGGAGTTGCACGCGGTCGCTCAAGTCCGCGAGGCCGCCGCGGCGGAGGAGATCGTGATAGGTCTGGGCGTCATGGCTCATCGGATCGCGCGGACTCTACGCATGGGGTCGGAGAGATGAACATCCCGGAACCGTGCGCGGTTGCACGCCTGCTGCTCTTGGCTCATACACACCCGCCGTGAACGCCCTCAGCGAAAAGATCCTCGAATCGCAGCAATTCTTCCAGGGACTCGGCTGGCTCGGCGTGCTCGCCTATGCGCTCGTGATCGTGGTGGCTCAGATGCTCTGCCTGCCGCTGTCGCCGATCGCCGTCGCGGGCGGGCTCATCTTCGGGGTGGGCCGCGGGTTTGTGGCGATCACACTCGGCACCGCCGCCGGTGCGATCGTGAATTTCCTCCTCTCGCGCCACCTCGCGCGGACGACGGTGAAGCGCTGGCTCGCGCACCACGAGAAATTCAAACTCATCGACGCGGCGATCGGTCGCGAGGGATGGAAGATCATCGCGCTGCTGCGCTTCTGCCCGATCCCCTACGGCATCGCGAACTACAGCTATGGCCTGACCGCCGTCCGCTTCCTGCCCTACTGGCTGGCCACGGTCTTCGCGATCATCCCGGCGAATTTCTTTTTCGTGTGGTTCGGCGCGAGTTCGAACGATGCGCTCGCCGCCGTGAGTGGCGCGACGCAGGCGACGCCTCCGGGAAAGATCGTCTTCACCGTGATCGGCCTGGCGGCCTTCTTCTGCGCGCTGACTTATGTGACGAAGATCGCCCGCGCGGCAGTGGCGCGCAGTGGGGCGGAGTCCTGAGAGGGCGTCCTCACAATCGGAGGGCGGCTTCGTTTCATCATCCTCATCTTCATCATCCCAAGCCACCCTGAGGATGAGGATGAGGACGATGAGTCTCTCGCTTGCATTCGCCGCTTAAAGTCTTCGATGCCGGAAAAAACAAAGCCCGGAGTCAGAGGACTCCGGGCTTCGTAGAATGACTGAGACTTTGGGAAGGCTTAGGCGCCGGTGACCGTCTGGACCTTGCCGTGCTCGGAGACGACCTTCACATTCTTGCCGACGAGCTCGTCGGTCGCGCCGGTGCTGCCCGGGGTGAGGGTGAGGGTGACGGTCTTGCCGTCCTTGCCTTCGATGGCGATCTCTTTCTTCTCCTTGTCGATGGAGGAGAGTTTGCCTTCGTTGGTGACGGTCTTGCCGCAGCCGGCGATGGCGGATCCGGCGGAGAAGGCGACGAGGGTGAGGATGGTGAGGAGTTTTTTCATATGTTGTTCTTTGGGTTTGCCGAGCGGCTCCATCCGGATGGATGGGCCGAGGCGTGGAGGCAAGCAGAGCACTCGGTCACCACGAGGCAAGGTGAAAAATGGGCGCGCAAAATACAGGCTAAGACTTTGGTCCTGACTTCGCAGCGCCGACCGCATCCCGGCTGCGTCCGCTCCTTTACAATCGTCCGGCAAGGCGAACAGTGAGGCCCCATGTCCCCGACGCGCCTTCTCTCGCTGCTCCTGGCCCTCATGCTCGCCTGTATCGCGCGCGCGCACCCGATTCCCGATGTGCCGGTGCGGACTTTCTTCGACGCGGGAGGCGCGTGCCGCATGGTGGTCGAGGTGGACCCGCGGTGCTTCAATAGCGATCCGGACATTGCGCCCTCGCTGCTCTTCAAAGACCTCAAGGCCAAACCCGCGGAGGAACAGCAGGCGATGCTCGACCAGGCCCGCACTTACGTCACGCGGACGATCGACTTTATCTTCGAGCCGCTGGGCCGCATTTCGCCGGAGTTCAGATTCACATGGACGGGCCACGGCGGGGTCGAACTGAAAGGCGACGATGACGTGTCGGTGATGACCGGGACGTGGCAGACCACGGTGCCGGCCGGCCTCCAGGGCTATCGCATCCGCGCGACGCCGGAGGGGAAAGTGAGCTTGCTTTTTCTCAATCACCTGCGCGGTGAAGCGGTCGCGCGCACCGCGGTGCTCTTCCCGGGCGAGACCAGCTTCCTGCTCGATCTGCATGGACTCAGCGCGACCGCGCCGACTGCGCCGGCTCCGGGCGCGGTGGGGGTCTCGGGCGGACGCTGGGCGACCTTCGGCGACTTTTTCCAGCAGGGCTTTCTGCATGTGCTGCCGCTCGGGCTCGACCACATCCTTTTTGTACTCGGGCTCTTCCTGCTGGCGCGCGCGTGGCGTCCGCTGCTCTGGCAGGTGACGACCTTCACCGCCGCACACACGATCACACTCGGGCTCGCGACGTTTGGCTGGGTCCAGGTGTCGCCAAAGATCGTCGAGCCGGTGATCGCCTTCAGCCTCGTCTTCGTGGCGATGGAAAACATCCTGCGCCCGCGCTACTCGGCTTGGAGGCTGATCGTGGTGTTTGTCTTCGGCCTCGTGCATGGGTTGGGCTTTGCGGGCGCGCTTCGCGAACTGGAACTGCCCATCAAGTCGCTCCTCGTCGGGCTGCTCGGCTTCAATCTTGGGGTCGAAGGAGGCCAGCTCGCCGTGGTCGGCATCGCGGCGCTCGCCACCGCATGGCTGCGCGACCCCACGCTCTACCGCCGCGCCGTCGTCATTCCCGGCTCCGCGGTGATCGCGCTGATGGGGCTATGGTGGACGGTCACGCGGGTGTTTGCGGAGTAGAGTGATCTGTGGCGAAGCCCAGTCGCTTTCCCGGGCGCTCCCCGTCGCGAGTAGTCTGACGACACACTCGCGCTATGACTTCACCGTCCCCCAGCGCCGGTGGAGGAAGCGCTCCCACGGGCTGAAGAGAATGCGATCCGCGAGCAGCCCGATGACGACGATAACGAGCATGATGCCGATGACCTGCTCCATGGCATGCAGCTCGCGGCCAAAGTGCAGCAACTGGCCGAGGCCGAATCCAGTCAGGATGGTGACGAAGATTTCCGCGGCCATGAGCGAGCGCCACGCGAAAGCCCAGCCCTGCTTGATCCCCGAGACGATGAACGGCAGCGACGCCGGCAGCTTCACGAAGACCCATGTGTGGAAACCGCTCGAACCCATGGTCCGCGCAGCGCGGGCAAAGATCGGCGGCACATTGCGCACACCATTGTCGGTGGCCAGCGCGACGGACCAGACGGTGCCCATGACCACGACGAAGAGCATCGCCAGCTCCGTCTGCCCAAACCAGATGATCGCGAGCGGCACCCAGCATACGCTCGGCAGCGCCTGCAGGCCGAGGCCGAGCACGCCGATGGTGTCGTTGGCCCATTGGAAACGCGCGGTGAAAAGCCCTAGCGGCACGCCCACCGCCACGCCGATCGCGTAGCCGCAGAGCAGGCGTTTGATCGTGACCCAGAGCGCCTCGAAGAGCGTGCGATCCTCGACCGCGCTCCGCAGGTAATCCCACACCGCACGCGGGGAGGGGAAGAGCACGGCGAGTCCGGGCTGATCGCGCGTGACCCAGAGCTGCGTGAAGTGCCACGCGGCGACGAGCGCGGCGAAGAAGAAGAGAGCGGTCGCGGTGCGCTTCATCTTGTCGCCGGCGAGGCTGCGCATCGAAGAAAACATCCAACATCCAACATCCAACATTCAACATTCAGTGGGCTCCGCGCCGCAGTGTCCACGCGCAGCGTCGATTGAATGTTGGGTGTTGAATGTTGGATGTTGGATGTTTCGCCGCTCATATCTCGTAATCCTCCCCCTTCTCCGGCATCGCTCCCGTCTTGAGCGCGCGGGTGATGCGGCTCGCGTGGCTGGCGAGGTCGGGGCTGTTGATGTCGCGCACGCGCGGCAGCGTGATTCGGAACTCGCCGACGAGCCGCCCCGGATGCGGGGTGAAGATGACCACGCGATCGCCGAGGCACACGGCTTCGCGGACGTTGTGCGTCACGAAAACGATCGTCTTTTTCCGCGCCGCCCAGATCTCCTGGATGTCGCCGTAGAGCTGCTCGCGCGTCATCGCGTCGAGCGCGGCGAAGGGTTCGTCCATCAGCAGCACGCGCGGATTCGGCGCCAGCGAGCGGGCGAGGGCGACGCGCTGCTTCATGCCGCCGGAGAGTTCGTGGACATTCGAGCGCGCGAATTTTTCCAGGCCCACGAGCTGGATGTAATGCATCGCGACCTCCTTGCGCTCCGCGCGGTTCAAGCCGGGCTTGAGCTTGAGGCCGAAGAGCACATTGCCGAGCACCGTGAGCCACGGAAAAAGCGCGTGCTCCTGAAACATCATCATGCGGTCGCGCCCCGGCTCGGTGACCATCTTCCCCTCCGCGAGCACCGCGCCCTGATCTGCGAATTCGAGCCCTGCGATCATGCTCAGCAACGTCGATTTCCCGCAGCCGCTCGGCCCGACGAGACACACGAACTGCCCCTCGTCGATGCTTAGCGAGACGTTGTCGATGGCGTGCGTCTGCACCGTGCCATCGCGGAACCATTTCGAGACGCCATTGATCGCCAGCTTCAGCGGCCGGACCTCGCGCAATTCTTCGGCGACTCCGCTCATCGGCGGGTGAAAAGGGGTTCTTCGGGCGGCACGGGGCGGAGAGGGTTTGCGGAATGCCCGCGCCGGGCAAGCGCGATTTCCGGGAGCGCGCGGCGCCGTCCCACTGGCGGGACGCCTATGTCACCGAAGCCAGCGCCGCGCGGATCACTCCTGCTCCGCGAGGAGCTTCTCCACTTTGCCGGCGAGATCCTGGCGCGCGTTCATGTCGCGCAGGTTGCCCTGCTTATCCACGAGCCACATGGTCGGGATGCTGTTGATGCCGTACTTGATGCCGAATTCATTCTTCCATCCTTTGCCATCGAAGTATTGGGGCCACGTCATCCCCTTTTCCTTCACGAAGGCTTCGAGCTTCTCCCGGTCCGAGTCGAAGCTGATCCCGACGATCTCAAAGCCTTTCGGATTGAGCTGTTCGTAGGCGGCTTTGACGTTCGGAATCTCCGCCACACATGGCCCACACCATACCGCCCAGAAGTCCACGAGCACGACCTTGCCCTTCATCGTGGCGAGGTCGATCGCGCGGCCATTCAGCGACGTGAACTTGAGGTCGAGCGGCTTGCCCACGGCGTCGAGCTTCGCGAGCAGGCCGCGGGCGCGTTGCTTGATCGCCGCGGGCGCTTTGCCTGCCTCGATCTCTGCGACGATCGAACGCGCCTTGGTCGCGTCCGCCTGGCCGGCGACGGCGAGGAGCATCTCATACGCTTCGGTCTTGTCCGGGAAATCCGCGACGAGTTCGCGGCCCTGCTTTTCGAGCTCGTTGTAAAATGCGGCCGCGCCGTCCGGGCGCTTGGCCATGATGGCGGTGCGCGCGTCCTTGCTGCGCTCATCAAAGCTCTTCTCCGCCGAGGCCGGGACGGCGAATGCGGCAAGCAGGGCGGCGACGATTCCGGGGAAGTTCGCGGGGGTCTTCATGCGAAAATCATCCGCCCATTCCCTCCGGCGCACCAGCTTTTTGCTTCCCTCCCCGGCGGCGCTCCGCGAAACCAGCCGCCATGAACTTCCCCCGATTCCCCGCGCTCCTCTGCACCGCGTCGGCCATGCTGATGATTGCGGGATGTCGCGAGGGCTCCGTGAATGCGCCGCCTCCGGGTGCGCCGCGGATCGCCGTGATCCCCAAAGGCACGACGCATGTGTTTTGGAAATCGGTCGAGGCTGGCGCGCGCAAGGCCGGGCAGGAGATGGGCGCGGAGATTCTCTGGAAAGGCCCGCTCAAGGAGAGCGACCGCGCGGAGCAGATCAAGATCGTGGAGCAATTCACCTCCGAAGGCGTGAGCGGCATGGTGCTCGCCCCGCTCGACGACGCGGCCCTGCGGCGGCCCGTGCAGGCGGCGATGGCCAAAGGCATTCCCGTCGTCATCTTCGACTCCGCGCTCAAGGGCGAGGCGGGTCGGGATTTCGTGAACTACGTCGGCACGAACAATCGCGCCGGCGGCGAAATGGCGGGCCGCGAACTCGCGCGGCTGCTCGGCGGCAAGGGCAAGGTCGTGCTGCTGCGCTACCAGGAAGGCTCGGCCAGCACCACGGAGCGCGAGGAGGGATTCCTGAGCGCGATCCGCCAGAGTCCGGAGATTCAGATGCTCGTCGAAAATCGCTACGGCGGAGCGACCGCGAGCGAGGCGCAGACCGTCGCGATGAACATGCTGGACGTGCTGCGCGGAGCCGACGGCATCTTCTGCTCCAATGAATCGCTGACCTTCGGAATGCTGCTCGCGCTGCGGCAAAACAATCTCGCGGGCAAGGCGAAGTTCGTCGGCTTCGACACCTCGCCACCGCTTCTGGAGGCCTTGCAGAAAGGAGAG
>JBGSYE010000533.1:0-3282 GCA_041751075.1 Chthoniobacteraceae bacterium | reverse complement strand
CGCGACGCCGATGGGCGCGCGGAAGCTGCGCGACTGGATCCTGCATCCGCTCTGCGATCTGGCTGCGCTGAATGAGCGCCAGCAGACGATCGGCGAGCTGCTCGCGGAGCCGTTCGTACTCGGCAATCTGCGCGAGACGCTGAAGGCGATCCGCGACATGGAGCGCACGGTCGGGCGCCTGACGCATACTGGCGGCAACGCGCGCGACCTCGTCGTCCTTCGCACCGCGCTGGAGCAGATCCCGCAGTTGCGCGCGGACCTGCAAAATGGCACGGACTTGCAGTCCGCGATCCCCCCGCTCCCGCAGACTGCAAGTCTGCGTCACGCTATCCACCGCGACCTGCACGATCTCCCGCACATCGTCGGACTGCTCGCTAAGGCCATCGTCGAAGAACCACCCGCCGTAACGAAGGATGGTGGGATGTTCCGCGACGGTTATCACATTCCCCTCGACGAACTCCGGCGCGCCTCGACCGACGGCAAGGAATGGATCGCGCAGCTCCAGCAGCGCGCGATCGAGGACACCGGGATCAAATCGCTGAAGGTCCGTTTCACATCGGTCTTCGGCTACTTCCTCGAAGTCACGAAATCGAACCTCGATAAGGTGCCCGCGAGCTGGCACCGCAAGCAGACCGTGGCGACGGGCGAACGTTTCATCACGCCGGAGCTGAAGGAAGTGGAGGGCAAGATCCTCGGCGCGGATGAAAAGGCGAAGGCCCTGGAAAGCGAACTCTTCCTCCAGCTCCGCGACGAAGTGCTGCAAGAACTGCCCAAGCTGCAAGCAACCGCGCAAGCCGTGGCCACGCTCGACGTGCTCTGTGCGCTCGCCGAGACCGCACGCCTCTACAGCTACTGCCGCCCGACTTTATCCGAAGCTCTCGCGATCTCCGTCGTCGATGGCCGCCACCCGGTGCTCGATCAATCGCTGGTCGAAGAAAAATTCGTCCCCAACGACGTGACCCTCGATGACGAGAAGAACCGCCTGCTCATCCTCACCGGCCCGAATATGGCGGGAAAAAGCACTTACATCCGCCAGGTCGCGCTGCTCGTGCTGCTGGCGCAGATCGGATCGTGGGTGCCGGCGAAAAGCGCGGAGATCGGGCTCGCCGATCGCATCTTCACCCGCGTCGGCGCCAATGACGATCTCTCCCGAGGCCAATCGACCTTCATGGTCGAGATGAACGAAACGGCGAACATCACCAACAACGCCACGGCAAGATCGCTGGTGATCCTCGACGAAATCGGCCGCGGTACTTCGACCTTCGACGGCCTCTCGATCGCGTGGAGCGTCGCCGAGTATCTGCACGACGAAGTGAAGGCGCGGACGCTTTTCGCCACACACTACCACGAACTCACGGAACTCGAGATGACCCGCGGCGGCGTGCGCAACTACAACGTCGCCGTGCGTGAGTGGAACGATCAGATCATCTTCCTTCGCAAAATCGTGAAAGGCGGCGCGGACAAAAGCTACGGAATCCAGGTCGCGCGCCTCGCCGGCCTCCCGCCATCGATCATCGCGCGGGCGAAGGAAATCCTGAGCAACCTCGAGCAGCACGAGCTCAACGCCGAAGGCAAACCGACGCTCGCCGAAGCGCCCCCGCCGCAGAAACACGGCAAGCCCCGCGGCAAAAAGAATGCCGAGCAGGCACTCGCGGAGATGAAGCCGCAAATGACGCTGTTTTGACGCGATCTGCCGATTGACGCCGAAGGCTTTGGGACTGGGGCGATCCTTCGCCGCTCTTCCCGACGCCGCCGTCATCTGAGCCGGAACGATGCAGTTGAGCCACGGACAGACACGGAGGAAACACGGAAGGGAGGCTGATTGGCTGCTGGAAAAGAGGCTGGGCAAGCCCTGCACCCGTCGGTGTCCTTCTGTTTAGCGTCCAAACGCGTTGGCTTTTCCCCATCCGTGTTTGATCCGTGTCTGTCCGTGGCAAAACTCCCACTGTATGGTTCCGGCTGAAAGCGGCGAAGAATCGCCGCAGTCCCAGAGCCTTCGGCGTCAATCTCGCTTACTGCTGTGGTGCTTTCGCGTCCTTCGGTTTCCGTGCGTCGTCCGTCCAGATGATCTTCCGGCTTTCGGAGCCGGTATGTTTCCACGCAGGCCAGGTCGGACTTTCCTCCTGGACTTCATAGTACTTGGTCAGAAGCGCGGCTTTGAGTTCGGCAAATTTCGCGGGCTCCTTAGCGGCTAGTTCAGTCGTCTCCGCGATGTCAGTGCGCAGGTTGTAGAGCTCGAAGGTGGCGGGCTCGGCGGTCTTGATTTCGCGCTCGGTTTCTCCCGTGATGTCGTTGCCGCGCGCCCTTGGCGTGTTGTCAAGAGTGGCGAGGATTTTCCAGTCGCCGATGCGCAGGGCGAGTTTCGGTGCGCTGGTGGCGCGATTGAAGTGCCAGTAGAGCGGCGTGCGACGCGCGATCGTTTGCCCTTCGAAAGCGGGGAGGAGACTGGTGCCGTCGAGGGCGCGATCCTGCGGCGGGGTGAGGCCAGTGATGGCGCAGATGGTCGGGAGAAAATCGACGCCGCTGATGGGCTCGTCGCTCACGGCGCCAGGCTTCGTTTTTCCCGGCCAGCGGACCATGCCGGGGACGCGGATGCCGCCTTCATACAGCGAGCCTTTCTTGTCGCGCAGCGGGCCGGCGGAGCCGTGGGGATGGTAGGCGGTGACGGCGGGGCCATTGTCGCTGGTGAACATCACGAAGGTGGTGTCGCGCAGTTTGCCCTCATCCAGCACGCGCATCAGCCGGCCGAAGGCCGCGTCCATCTGGGTGATATTCCCGTGGTGCGCGCTGAAGCTCCGGTCCTCGCTCGGGTAAAGTTTCTTGAATTCGTCCGCGGTGGCGATCGGCTCGTGCGGTTCGTGGAAGCAGACGTAGAGAAAGAATGGCTTTGCCTTGTCGCGCCCGTCGCGCAGCCACTGGGTCGCTTCCTCGACGACGAGGTCTGCCGCGAAGCCAGTGGTGACGCCGATCTCGCGGCCATTGCGGACGAAATTGTCCGGGTTGCGATGATTGGGATACGCGTTGTTCTGCGTGGAGAACCAGTAGTCGAAGCCGTGGTCGCCGGGCTGCGGCTGATCCGCGAGGTTCAGCCCGCCATTCAGGTGCCACTTGCCGACGTGGGCGGTGGTGTAGCCCGCGGTGCGGAGGAGCGTGGCGATGGTCACTTCGCTGCGCCGCAGATGCATCGGGGAATCCTCGGGGATCGCCGAGCGCACGCCGACGCGAGTCGGGGTGCGGCCGGTCATCAGCGCGGTGCGGGAAGGGGAACAGTTCGCGTGGCCG
>JBGSYE010000532.1:0-26031 GCA_041751075.1 Chthoniobacteraceae bacterium | reverse complement strand
GAGGCGACGCAGCACGGCGGCGAGCGCGCCGACATTTCCCGGCGGAACGAGCACCCCGGTCTCGCCATCGATCACGACTTCGGGCACGCCGCCGACGCGGGAGGCGACGGTCGCTTTGCCGGCGGCCATCGCTTCGAGATTCACGATCCCGAAGGGCTCCATGCGCGAAGGCAGTGCGAAGAACGAACAGCCCTTGAAAAGCGCGACGGCCTGCACCCGATCGACCCGCCCGGGGAAATGCACGCGATCCGCGATCCCTCGGTCGCGCGCCCGCTGGAGCAGGGCGGCCTGTTCGGGGCCTTCGCCGGCGATGATCAAATCGTGAGCCGCCAGGCCGGCCTCGGCGAAGGCGTCGATGAGCACGTCGAATCCCTTTTGTGTGACGATACGGCCAATGCCGAGGACATAGGGGCGTGGATGCGGATGCGCCACGCCGGCCTCGAAGTCGTCCGGACGGATGCCATTGTACATCACGCTCGCGCTCGGGCCGAGTGGCTGGCCCCACCACTGTTCGAGATCGGCGAGCGTATCCCGCGAGCAGCCGGTGATGGCGCTCGAGATATTCACCAGGTCGCGGAGGGTGCGATTGAGCGAGGGCAGGCGGCCGTAGATGTCATTGGCGTCCATGGTGCGCTCGCCTTGCACGGAGAGGATGAGCGGAAGTCCGAGAGCCTTTTGCGCCGCCAGCGCATAGAGGCCATTGCTCCCCGCGCATTGGACGTGGATCAGGTCGGTGCGGTGCCGGCGCACGATCTCGAGCATCCGGCGGCGGGTGAAGGGAAAGGTGAGCGCGTGAACGAGGCGCACGCGGAAGTTCCATTCCGGCATCCGCATCGGCAGCCGATAGACGGGGACGCCTTCGTAGATTTCCTCTCGCGCCAGGCTGCGGGGCCAGCGATCGGTGAGGATGATCGGCTCGACCCCATGACGCGTGAATTCGTGGCTGAGCTGGCGAACGAGTTCTTCGACGCCGCCGGTGCGCGGATAGAAGGCGCTGGCAAAGATCGCGACGCGCAGGGTGCGCTGCGGGTCCGACTCCTCGATGGGTGCGGCGGCGCTCATGCGGTCGGGGTCTCGACGGATGCCGGCGATTCCACGCCGTAGAGCGCCTCGTAGTCATCGCACACACGATCCCAGGAAAAATCGCGCGCGCGGAGCAGGCCGGCGCGCCGCATCCGATCGCGGAGCACGGTGTCGGTGAGCATGCGGATGAGATTGCTCCCGAGTTCCTCGTCCGTACAGATGACGCCGTAGCGGCCGTCGTCGGTCACTTCACACGCCCCGACATTCGGTGTCGCCACCACGGGCGTGCCAGAAGCCATCGACTCGATATACGGCACGCCGAAACCTTCGTAGGAACTCGGCAGGCAAAAGACCCACGCGCGGCGGTAGAGATCCACGAGTTCATCGCCCGGCACCCGGCCCATCCAGCGGACGCCCTCGCCCGAGATCGGCTCCTCGCACACCGCCCAGAATTCCGCGTTCGGAACTTTCGGCCGGATCTCCCGCTGGAAGATATCGAGCAGCATCGCGCCGCGTTTGCGGCCGTGCATCGTGCCGACGAAAAGCAGGGCGGGAATTTTGGATTTTTCGGTGCCGGGACGGAAGACGTCCATGTCCACGCCGTTCGGGATGACGAGTTTCGCCCAGGAGTTGTAGCGGCGGGTGTTCGCCGAGACGGCGACGATTTCGTCGGAGAGCATGCAGGCGGAAAACTCGCCGATCGCCAATGCCGCCATCCGCGCTTTGGCGCGCAGGCCTTTTGCATGAATCATCTCCGCGAGGCAGGAGCCGTGGAGCGTGTGGATGTGGCGCGGCCGCTTCACGCCCCACATGAACCAATCGTCACCGTGCGCATGCAGCAGATCGAACTTGGTGAAATCGTAGGAGCGCAGTTTCCAGGCGAAGGCGAAGGTCCGCAGCCGCTTGCCGGACGGCACGACCACGACTTCATACTGCGAATCCGGCGAGGGTCCGGTCTGGCTGAAGACCGTCACGCGATGCCCGCGCTGGATCATCTTGTTGGCGAAGGTGTGGACCACGTAGCCCACGCCGATTTTGCTGCCGCTGGGCAGGTAGAGAGAGGTGATGGCGATGTTCAAGAGAGGACCTCCTCGAGGCGTTGCGCGCAGAGCGACCACGGCTCGCGAGCCGCGCGTTTCACGGCCTTTTCCTTTTCGCTGCGGAGGCAGGCGGGATCGGTGGCGAGGCGGCGCAGCGCGGCGATGACTGCGGGGAGATCGTCAGGATTCACGAGCTGGCCGGCTTCGTCGCAGGCTTCTACGAGCCCGCCGCGATTCGCCGCGACCACCGCACAGCCGCTGGCCATCGCCTCCATCGTCACGAGCGGATAGGGATCGTGCGAACGCGAGAGCACGCAGACGGCATCGTGCTCGCGGAGCAAGGCCGGGGCATCGTGCCGCGTCACATGGCCGACGTAGTTGGCCTCCGCGGCATCCATCTTCTCCTTCAGCTCCCGGAAGTAGGGGTCGGTCATTTCATTTCCATGTCCATAGAACCACAGGCCGCCGCCCACCGTGAGGCTGATGCGCACGCCCTCCCGACGCAGCGCCGCGACGGCATCCGCGGCGATGTCCGGGCCTTTGTTCGGATCGATCCGGCCGAGGAAGAGGACACGCAGTTCCCCGACGGGATCCAGGAAATCCGGGCGCGGTTTGAAGACGGCGCAATCCGCGGCATTGCGCGCCACGGTGAAGCGCTCGGGCGGCAGGCCGTAGGTCTCCGCGGTCCAGCGGCGGATGTAGCCGCTGCAGGTGATGAAGGCATCGGTCCGCCGCGCCGTCTCGGCCATGTCATGAATGGTCCGGTTTTCATTCTGCAACCAGACGACCACTTTCGCGTTGGGCAGTACGCGCTTCACGTATTTCGGCGAGACCAGATCGTTGAACATCACGACCGCATCCGGCACCGGCGATAGGGTGCGCAGCGCGCGGGTGAAGGAGCCGAGATAGGACTCGTAGCGCGGCCAATCCCACCGATGCAGCCGCCGCCGGATCGCGGAGAGATAGCGGAGGAGGCGCGGCAAATCCTCGCGGCGCTTCGCTTCGATGGGCGTCACCTGGCCGACGGGATAAATCTCGTCGCCATTCGTGATGGTGAGCACATGCACGTGGTGGCCGCGCGCGAGCAGCGTGCGCGCGGTCTGCATGATCACCGTGGCAATCGCCCCGCCCGAGACGGGCGAGTAGTACTCGATCGGCATGTTGAGGAAGCAGATATTCATCGATCAGGATTGGCCGCCGGCGGACACTTTCGAGCGGAGCGAGCGGAGGATGCGACCCGCCGCGCGTTTGATCCGCCCAGGCAGGGGATGCGGGACATTCTGGTGCAGGTAGGAGGCATGTTTGTAAGTCGCCCGGAGATGGCCGTGGCAGTGCATCCACGAGTCCGCGCGCTTCTCAAAGCTATCTCCCGCATAGAGCGGAAAACGCTCCGACGCCGCATGGGTATGCAGATAAATGGGCTGACGAAAATCCGCCGTGCGCACGAGGTAACATTGATCCGAAAAGCCAGGTCCGATGAAGAAGTCCTCCGTCTCCGACGCCGACTCGCTCCGGGCCTCGTCATACATCCCATCCCAGGTCAGGTTGGCCACTTTGATCCGTGGATCGCGCGCGAAAAGAGCGAGCGCCTTCGGCAGCCACGGGCTGGCTTTTTCCGGGATGCAATCGCCCATGTAGTAGAGGACGAATTCTGCCCGGCACAGGTAGAGGCCGACGAGCTCGGCGATGGAGTAGTTGTAGCCGCGGCCGAGGATTTCGCGGCTCAGTTGGAAGAAATCCAGCGCGGTTTCGGAGTGTTCTTCGACGATGATGAATTCGGTGAGCCAGCCGCGATCGATGGCGCGCTGCGCGAGCCGTGAGGGTTCCGCGTAGCTGTCGAGCCGGTTGATGAAGAGGGTCTTGCGGGCGAAGGCGAATTCGTGGCGGGCGGCCAGCGTTGCGAGCCGGTCGGTCTTGAGCATCCGGCGCCAGTCGCGCTCCCAGCAATTGGTCTGCAAAGCGACGTCCATCTCCGGGGGAATCATCGCGAAAGAAGGAACACGGCGCCGGCGGCGAGGCCCGCGAGGAGGCTCACGCGATCGCGCACGGCGAAGACCACCGGGTCGTCGGCCAGGGTGCGCCGCCGGGCGAGGAACCACATCCGCGTGATCCAGTAGAGGAGGATCGGGCAGAGCAGCCAGAGCCAGCCGGGATGCGCGTACATGCCCTCGGTGGCGGGGCTGTTGATGTAGAGGCAGAGCACCAGCACGGCGATGTAGCCGCTGTTCGGACCGACGCTTTCGATGAGGCTGATGTCGCCGGTCAGGTAGTTGCGGCCGGAGGCTTGCTGCTCCGCGCGATCCGCGACCATGAGCAGCTCTGCGTAACGCTTCACAAAGGCGAGGCTCAGGAAAAAGAAGAGCGAGAAAGCGAGCAGCCACGGTGAGATCTCGACGCCGGTCGCGGCGCCGCCCGCGATGATGCGCATGGTGTAGAGCCCGGCGAGGACGAAGACATCCTGAAGCAGCCGGCGCTTGAAAAAGAAAGAGTAGGCCGACGCGAGCGTAAGATACGTGGCGAGGAGCCCGGTGAATTCCCGCGGCAGCAGCAGTGCCGACACCGTGAAGGAGCTGAGGAGCAGCGCCGCCGCTAAGGCGAGCCCCGCCGGGATGGAAAGCGCGCCGGAGGCGAAGGGACGCGAGCGCTTGCGCGGATGCCGCCGGTCGCCGTCGAGATCCACGAGATCGTTCACGATATAGACCGACGAGGCGCAGGCGCAGAAGGCGGCGATGGCGATGAGCGCCTGTGCGAGCAGCCCGGGCTCGCCGACCCGGTGCGCGGCAAAGAGCGGCACGATGAGCAGGATGTTTTTGATCCACTGGGTCGGGCGGAGGGCTGTCCACCATGCGCGCAGGCCGCCGCTGCGTTTTGTAAAGATCGAGCGCGGCTTGCACACGGCGTTCGCCGCGCGCAGGAGCTTTGGGCCTGCATCGACCACGTGCGCGTCGCCCGCTTTTTCCCAGAGCGGCAGATCGATACGCGAGTTGCCGACGTAGCCAAAGGCCGCGCCACCGGAGCCCTGCACGATTGCAGCGAGCTTCCGCACGCCGGAGAGATTTGTGAAGCCGTCGCTGGCGAGCACCCCATCGAAGAGCCCGAGGTGAGCGGCCACGCTTTCCGCGGCGCGCGTGTCGCCGGCGGTCGCGAGGATCAACTTGCGCCCGCGACGCTTTTCGCTGCGGAGGAAATCGAGCACCTCCGCGTGATACGGCAGCGAGGCCGGATCGGGCAGGGCGCGCGCCGAGATCGTCTGCTTGAAGCCCGCCTTGCCGCTGAGCACCCACAGAGGGAGGCGCCAGATCTCGAACGGGTGGGTGGCGGCAAAAAGCATCGTGCTTTCCCAAAGCAGGTCGGCGGCCACCAAACTGCCGTCCATGTCCACAAACAGCGGGCCTTCTTCGCGCGGGGTGGATTCGAGCGGCTCGACGATCACTTTGCTCTCGATGCTCATGGCAGTGCGGACTGCGGTTCGCGGCGGCTCCATCTGTTGAGGCCAGTCATGGCGTTGAGACGCGCCCACGTTTCGTCCCACGAAAACTTTTCCGCCCGGGCGCGCGCCAGGCGGCCATAGTCCGCGCGCAGTTCGGGATCGTCGAGCAGGCGCGCGAGATGCTCGGCGAGGCCATCCACGTCGTCGCGCTCGAAGAGCAGTCCCGCGTCGGCGACGATTTCCGCGGTACCGCCGGTGCGCGAGGCGACGGTTGCCAGTCCGCTTGCCATGCCTTCCACGGTGCTGAGGCCGAAGGGTTCATCCCAGCGCGACGGCACGACGTGGATGTGCGCCCTGCGGAGTTCCGCGGGGAGCGCCGGGCGCGGGATCACGCCCGGACGGCGGACCGCGATGCCCTGCGCTGCCAGCTGCTCCGAGAGATCGTCGAGGCCGCGCTGATAGTCATCCGGCTCGCTGCCCCAGTAGAATCGCGCGCCGAGGAGCTGCACGCTGAAGTCCCTCCTCGTTGCGGCGAGTTTCAGCGCGGCCTTGAGGATGAGGTCCGGCGCTTTGGTCGCATCGGTGCGGCCGACGAAATTGATCACGGCGAGTCCGGCGGGCGGTGCCGCCGCTGGGGTGAAGGCTTCGAGATCCACGCCGTTGTAGAGCGTCCGCACCGAGCCGTGGGGCATGCCGAAGTAACTTTCCTGCCAACGGCTCGTGAAGTCGCTCACTGCTGCGGCGACGCTGACAGCGCCCGGGTATTCGCGGCGGCACTTTTCCCCGCACGGGTTCAGGTTGTGGAAAAGGTGCACGATCTTCGCTTTCGGGAACCTGCGCCGCAGATGCACGGCCATCTCCGGGTCGTTGTGCAGCACGAAAGGCATCTCACCGAGACCGTGCTCGCGGATCGCACCGACGAGGCGGCGGGCATACGCGCCCTGCCGCACATGGCCCCAGCCGCCCCGCTGCCGCTGCATTTCGAGGAGCCGCCCGAGTCCGGTGCCGCGGAACTGCGGGATCCAGGGGTAGTCGAGCAGGATGCTGCGCTGCCACGGATGCGGGTCGGCATTTGTCGTGCGCGAGATGACCCACGGCTCCACGCCCTGCCGCTGCGCCGCGCGGCATACTTCCCAATTCCAAGTGCTGATCGCGCCGCTCCGGGTCGGCGTGAAAGTCTCGCCGGTGCAGTTGATGAAAACGACGCTCATCGGGCACAGAGTGACGCGGACTTGGCGTCCGCCGGGAGCGGGGAACGCAGACTGGAAGTCTGCATCACATTGCGGAATCCCTCCCAGGTCCGATCCCACGAAAACTCTTCCGCGCGGGCCCGACCGCGGCGTGCATAGTCGGCGCGGAGATCGGCATCGCCGATGAAACGCGCGAGCGTCTCCGCAAGGCCATCCACATCGTCGCGTTCGAAGAGCAGGCCGGCATCGCCGACCACTTCCGGCGCGCCGCCGGTGCGGGAAGCGATCGTGGCGAGGCCGCACGCCATGCCTTCCAGGATCGTGAGCGCAAACGGCTCATCCCAGCGCGATGGCACGACGTGGATGTGCGCGCGGCGCAGCTCTCCGGGCAGCGCCGGTCGCGAGATGTGGCCGGGCCGGCGCACCGCGATCCCTTGAGACTCCAGACCCTCCGCCAGGCTCTGCAACTCGCGCTGATAGGCATCCATCTCGAGGCGGTCCCAGTGATTCGAGCCGAGGATTTGCACGCCGAACTTCAGTCCATTGCTCGCGAGTTTCGCGGCCGCTTTCAGCACGAGATCGGGCGCTTTTTCGATGCCGGTCCGGCCCACGAAATTGATCACCGGCAGCCCGGAACGGCCACCCGGCGCGGGTGCGAAATGCTCGCAGTCCACGCCATTGTGGATTGTCCGCACGCTATTGCGGGCGAGACCGTAACAATCTTCGATCCAGCGGCCCGTGAAGTCGCTGACTGCCGTGACGACATTCGCGGCTGCCGGAAACCGGCGGCGGAAGACCGGGGCGGAATCGATCTGATTGTGAAAGTGATGGACGATGAAGGCGTGCGGAAAACGGCGGCGGAGCAGGACGGCGAGCTCCGGGTCATTGTGCAGGATGAGCGGGCGATCCTGCAGCCCGGCCTGGCGTATCGCGCGCACAACCCGCGCTCCGTAGGCCTGCTGCCGCAGATGCCGCCAGCCGGCGAGCTTGCGCTGGATGCGATAGAGCTTGCGGAAGAGCCCGCGCTCCGGCACCGGCGGATAATCGAGCCAGGTGGCCTGCACCTCGGGAAAGGGTGCGGCCGCGCTGCGACCGGAGATCACCACCGGCGCGTCGCTGCTCCGCCCGGCTGCGCGGTAGCATTCCCACACATGCGTGGCGATCGCGCCGCTCTGCGTCGGCGTGAAGGTCTCGATGGTATGATTGATGAAGACCGGCTTCATCGCTGGCTACGCCGCTGACGGAGTGGTCGTCCGCACGAAGATGTCCCCGTAATGAAAGCCATCGCGGCCACGAAAGTGGTCAGGAAACAGCGTGAGGAATTCATCGAGCGGCTTCCATTGGTCGAAGAAAAATGCGTTGGACTCCGCAGGGGTGACATTGATCTTCAGCTCTCCGAAGCGGGACAGGTAGGCGAGGCAATCGCGCGCGGTTTTCACCTCGCGATCGCCGTGGTGAAACTCGAAGGCGAGCAGCGGGATCGCGCAGGTGAGCCCCTTGAGCACTTCAAACTCCCAACCCTCGACGTCGATTTTGCAGAAGTCCGGTGCTCCGTAGCGCGCGATGGCGTGGTCGAGCGTCATGATCGGAACACGCACGCTCGATGAGGCATCTCCCCAGTCCGGGTGGAAGCTCGACATGACGCTGTTATTGCTCACGAAAAACGTTGCCTCGCCCGACACGGCGCCGACTCCGCCCTGGCAGACGCGCAGATTCTCCCGATACGGGCGGCAGCGGGCCTGGAGTTCGGCGACGCACTGCGGCTGCGGTTCAAAGGCCACGACGCGCATCCCGGCCTTGAGCATCGCTTCGGTCTTCTCGCCCGAATGCGCGCCTACGTCGAAGCACAGGCCGCCACTCTCGACCAGTTCTTTGAAAAAGCCCACATCGCCATCGAAGCGTGTGCGGTGGGTGGAATCGACCAGCCGGGAGTAAAGGCCGGGCCGGTAGAGGCCGGACGCAACCGCGAGCCGGCGCGTTTTCGATTTGAGGTCTGCAACCATTTTCAATTGGAACAAGCGTTGGCGCGTGCGGATAGCCTCGAAAGTTCCTCCGCGAACACCGCGCCCGGATCGGGCGGCACCTGCTGGCGGACGGCTGCGGCTGCGGCTTCGCCCATCTCCGCCCACCGTGCGCGCTGGCTCCACGCCCGCTCCATCGCCTGGCGGAGAAACTCGACCGTCGGCGCCGGCGCGATGAAGCCAGTGACTCCCTCCTCCAACAGCTCTGCATTGCCGGCGATGTCGGTGACGATGCACGGGCGGCTGCAGAGCATCGCCTCCACGATCGCGAGCGGCAGACCCTCAGATCGCGATGGCAGGACGAGGATGTGATTCTCGCGCCAGAGCTGAACGACATCCTCGACGTGGCCGTGGAAGCGCACGTTCTGAAGGCCGAAATTCGCAGCCATGTCCCGCACGAATCGGTCGCTCGCGCCGGTGCCGAAAAAATTCACCACCACGTCCCGAGTCCGCCACTCGGGATCCGCGAGGACGCGCAGCAGCAGATCGCAACCTTTCTGCGACGGATCGAGCCTGCCGACGAAGGCCATGTGAAGGGTGCCTGAGCGCCCGGGCATCGGCACCCGCGCGTCGTAAGGAACATTGAAGGGATTGCGCACCACGTGGAAGTTTCCCCCCGCCAGCCCAGACTGCAGTTTCGTGACCTCGAGATTTGCACGGCTCACAAAGTAGGCGCCTCGCGCGTGCGAGTAGATGGCACGCAGATCATCGGCGAGATCGTCGCCCGGCCAGTGATGCTCGCCGGCCGCCTGGGCCAGCACTGCGTAAGGCCAGCGCTTCTCGATGCACGGCTGGACGAAGCGCCTCGGCGGCCAGTTCGACCCCTCGGAGATGACGACGAGGTCCGGCCGTTCCCGGAAAAGATCACGAAGCTCCGCATCCACCGGCGGCAGCGCGCTCCACTTCGCGCGGACCCGTGCGATCAGGAGACTTTTCATGCTGAACTCCCCGCGCCTCGGCTGGATCGAGACGCCGCCGGCTCGCAAGCGCGCCATGGCATCCCGCCACATCGGGGTGTCGTGCCGCCGCACGGAAGCGGCCACGGCGTGCCCCATGGCAGCGAGCCGCAGGCCGGCTTGCGACCAGAGTTGCTCGCTCCCACCCCAGGGCACGCTTTCCATCGTGGAGATAAAGACAAACCGCATCTCACAGAAACGGCTGCCACTGGGTGCCGTGCTTTGGCGCCACCAGACGCTCAACGGGACGGGTGCGCTTCTCGATCACCGCTGCAAACGGATATAGATGGATCGAGGAAATGCCTGACTGCAATCTGGAAGCGGTGAATGCCGCTCCTGGCTGGCCGTCGGGCATCAAGGCGGTCGCTATGGCGTGCAGCTCCGTGGCGAGGCCGTGAAGGTAAGCGGCAAACCCATTGGTCGTGCCGTGGATATCCTCGCAGAGATACACTCCGCCGGGACTGAGATGCGGGAGCATCTCCTCCAGCGTGACGATCTGCTGCTCGGGTTGGTGCCCGCCGTCGTCGATGAGGATGTCCACCCTCGGGACTTCGGATCGGAGCTTAGCCCAAAATGCACGATCTGCCTGGTCGCCTATGAAGACCCGCGTCGTCTCATCCCGGTAAGCCTTGCAGGCTTCCTCGATATCCACGCCATACACCCGGCATCCCGGCCCGAAGTAATGTTTCCACATCGGAAGGCTGCCCCCGCTGTAAATGCCGACTTCGACCACATGCACCTCCCGGCCGACGAACTGCGCGAAGTGCCGCTGGTAGATATCGAAATAGTGCTGCCATTTCCAAATGCCCGGCCCGGCCTTGTGTTCATTGAAGTATGCAAGCAGCGCATTTTCCGGAGGTATTTCCGGCTGAACCGCGTGGTCTTCCTTCTGCAGAGGGGTGTCGCGGCTGAACTGCACGCCGCGCACGACCGACGGAAGCAGCTCGAGTAAGTCCGCAGTTTCCTTCAAGTCTCTCATCGCGCTCTCCACGATCGAGGACGCGACGCGTTTGGCTTTCTGGAGCTTTGGCATGGTTGAAGAGGTTCATTAACGGAGGGAAGTGCCGGCATGTCCGGCACCTGCGGACTTTACCCATCTCCACGCGGGGCCCAAGCCGTGACGGAGGCACTCCCACAGTCGCTGGGCTGCCACCCGCGCGGATGCGGAGCACTTCCACCACATCGCCTGGCCGGGGGTGATTCCCAGAGCCTTTCGATTGAGGAAGAGCACGTCGCGCCGCCGCCAGCCAAATTCGGAGGTAAAGTCCAAACACAGGAATCCCGCCTCCTCCAGGCGCTGGACGACTGCCTGGATGCGTGCGTTGAGCCCGAAGGGAAAATGCGGGTCGCAGTGAAACTCGACTGTCATCTGGGAGATGCGTGCGAGATCAGAGGCGGAGATTTTTTCGAGCACCGCGACTTCCGCGCCTTCGATATCCACTTTCAGCAGGTCGAGCCGCGCTGCTCCGATTTGCGCGAGAAGCGACGGCACTGTGCGAGCCGGCACTTCCACCGTGCTCTGGAGCGTGCAGCCGTAGGAGCTCGATTCCGACAGCGGGAGGATGCTGCTGCCTTCGTCGTTCAAGGCCGTGTGGAATCGCAGCGTGCCTTCCTCCGCGGCGACCGCGCAGTGGATCAAGCCATCCCATTCGGAAGCTTCGAGTTTCTCGAAGAGGGCGGGATTGGCTTCGACGAGATAGTATCGGCCACCGCACTCGCGCTTGAGATTGCGCGAGAAGGAGCCGCGGTTGGAGCCGAGGTCGAGAATGATGGAGCTCTCTCCCAGGGCTCCGAGTAACAAAGTGTGGCCATTGACCATCCCGAACTTTTGTTTGCTGTTCATTGGTTCGTTAGTTCGGTGCTGCCAGACCCGCGCGGCGTTTCAGCGTTTCGACAATGAGCCCCGGGCGATGGATGATGGCGGTCAGGCGGTTCTTGCAGCCCTCCAGGTAACGGCGTTCCCGGAAAGCCTGGCGGGCCAGGGCATTGAGCTTGTGGACGTATTCGTGGCGCATCTGTCTCCTGGCCGTGCGGAGCGCGTGCCGGCATTCCGCGCAGCCGGGGTGCAGGCGCCGGGCTTTGTCGAGCACCGCCATGGAATTCCGGAACTGCCGCGCCGGACGTCCGCTCAGGCTGCGCCCATGGGAGCGATACTCCACGAGCACCTCCGGGCAGGCGGCGATTCGGTGAGCGACGGCGATGCGCAGCCAGAGATCCCAGTCCTCCGTGCCGACGAGCGCCTCGTCGAATTTCTCAACCTTCTCGAAGATGCCGCGCGAGATCATGACCGACGACGCGGAGATCGAGCAGCAGCGGATGAGGGCATGCACGTCGAGCGCGTCCCCGGCCCGGAATTCACAGAGAATGGCGCCAGTTTCCTGATCGAATACACGGCTGCCGGTGTGGACCAGGCCGGCGTCGGGTTTTGCCTCGTACTCGGCGGTTTGCAGTTCGAGCTTCCGCGGCAGCCAGCGGTCGTCGGCATCGAGAAAGGCAAGCAGGTCTCCCGTGGCGGCGGCGATGCCGGTGTTCCGCGCCCGCGAGACGCCGCCGTTCGGCGTGCGGATGTAGTGGACTTTCCCGTCGTATCGGTGAGCGACGGCAGGCGTATCGTCGGTCGAGCCGTCGTCCACCACGATGATCTCGTGCGCCGGTCGGGTCTGTGCCAGCACACTTTCGATCGCCTCACCGAGGAAGTGGCCGTAGTTGTAACCGGGAATAATGACGGAAACCTTGGGCATCGCGAAGTCACGCGGCTGCGGAGATGTCTGGCACTTTCACAGAAGCGGAACGGTAGGGGCCGTATCGCTGGAAGAGATGATCGAAGACGGCGTCGAGCACGGAGCGGAAGCACTCGTAGCGGACGCGGAGGTCGGCGCGAGTGCGCAGCGATTGCCAGAGGAAGGAGCAGACGAGTTGCGGGCCGGAGAGGAAGTAGGCGGCGCCGCTGTGCTTGCGCATGAGGAGCAGGGAATTGCGGACGGCGTAGTAGTTGCGGATGCCGGTCATGCGCAGGCCGGAGCGGCCGCCCTTGTGGTAGATGATCGCGGCAGGCACGGCGACGACGACGCGCCCGGCTTTGCGCACGCGGACGCAGAGGTCCACGTCTTCCACACTGAGGTAATAGCGGTCGTCGAAGCCGCCGAGGTCGCGCATCAGCGGCGCGGGGATGAGCATCGCGCAGCCGGTGGCCCAGGGGATTTCGTACGGCGCCTCGGTGGGCTCGGGGACGTGGGAGTTGTCGTGCCAGGCGGCGCCGCGCGAGAGTTCCATCTTCGACCCCGCAAACCAGATCGGGCGCGGCGGATAGTATTCGAAAATGATCGGCGCGAGCAGACCGGCGGCGGGCTGTGCTTCGGCGGCGGCGACGAGCGCAGCGAGAGCATCGGGCTCCACGGTGGTGTCGTTGTTCAGCAGGTAGAGGTAGCCCGCGCCGTTCGCGAGGGCGTGCCGGATGCCGACGTTGTTGCCGCCGGTGAAGCCGAGATTTTTCCCGGTCTCGATGATGGTCACGGTCGGGAACTCCCGGCGGACGTCCGCGACCGAGCCGTCGGTCGAACCGTTATCGACGATGACGATCTCTTTGTTCGGATAGGCGTCTGCGTTCAGCGATTGGAGACACTCGAGGGTGTCGGCCTTGCCGTTCCAAATGACTATGATGATGGCGACGCGCGGGGTCACGGTGGCGGGAGAGTGGGTGAAGCCGGGACGCACTGGCGGTGAAAATCGCGCTCGATGAAAAGCGCATCCGTCCAGCCGGCGAGCCGCTGGGGGAAGGAGAAGCGATAGAAGGCGACGAGCGCGAAGTGGCGGTCGGTGAGGAAGCGGAAGAGTTCGTCGAAGGGCGCCTGGCCGCGATACATGTCCGCAAAATTCACCTCGGTGAAGACCAGTCGGATGCGGCGCTGCTCCATCAGGCGCCGGGCGCCTTTGAGCACTTCGAGTTCGTAGCCCTGGGTGTCGCATTTCAGCACGTCGATGGAGTCGATGCCGCGCTGCTCGCAGAAGTCGTCGAGGGTGACCACTTCCACCTCGGTGGTGCGGGCCACCGCGCCCCAGGCATCCGCGCCCGGCGCAAGGAAGGAGCTCATGTCCGAGGTGGAATTTTCGAGGAAAGGCAGCGTGCCATTCGCCGCGCCGACGCCAAAGTTCCAGGTGCTCACGTCGCTGGCGCCCCCGTGGTTTGCGTGAAGCTGCCGATAGGTGTCCGGGCTGGGTTCGAAGGAGTGGACGTACGCGCCGGGGAAGTTTTCGCGGAAGATCTCGATGGTCTGGCCGACGTTCGCACCGACATCGAAGAGGGTCAGGCCGGTTCTGTCCCCGAGGAAAAACTTGATGTCGGCGATGGGATCGCCGCCGACTTGCTCAAACCGGTTCAAGTGGCGGATCGAGACCTCGACGCCCAGCTTCCTCATCAGGCTGTGTGCGGTTTGTTTCAGGCTCATTGGAATTTTTTGGCGTAGCCGAGCCGGTAGCGCAGGTCGTGCGAACGCTCGCGGATGACCCGGGCCGGCACGCCGCCGACGAGCATGTAGGCCGGCACATCCTTCGTAACGACGGCACCGGAGGCGACTACCGCGCCGTGGCCGATGCGGACGCCGGGCATGATGGTCACACGAGTGCCGATGTAGGCGTAGTCTTCGATGATCACTGGGCCGCCGGTCTCGGCGAATAAGGGATCGTCGATGTCGTGCTCGCGCGTGTAGATGCGGACTTCGGCGGCGATATTCACGCAGGAGCCGATGGTGATGGTGTCGCGGGCGTCGTAGAAGCCGTCATTGCCGAGGGTGCAGTGCTCACCGATCGAGAGGCCCTCGGGTTTGAAAAAGCGGGCGCGCCAGTGCAGCGAGCTGGTGCGCGCGAGCTTCATCCCGGCGCGGCGGTAGAAGCAATTGCGAATCGTGTGCGAGGGCACGTAGCCGAGCATGGTCAGGCAGTAGAGGCGGAGATCCTGATAGATCTCGTTGTAATACCAGCGCCGCACCTTGCGCAACGGCGTGATCTTTTTCCCGAAGCGCACCCAGAAGGACTCGGGAGTTTCGGGCATGGCGTCAGTATTCACGGAGAGCGAGCTGCGCGGGCCGTAGTGCCGGCCAGAGGCCGCGGGCAAAGGGATGGAAGTCGGTGAACCAGCGCCAGAGCAGCGGCGCGCTCTTCCAATACACATGGTAGAAACGCCACGAGCGCCAGCCGTCGAAGTGGCCCCACGAGGCGATCTTCGAGCGGATCTCGGCGGGCGTGCGGACCCAGGAGAAGTGCACGATGGCTTCGTCCTCCGCGCAGAATTCGAGGCGATGTTCGCCTGGCTCCGCGGGGCGGCTCACTTGCAGGCTTTTTGTGTCGCCCTTCACCACAGCGCGGATGAAAGGGCCGCCAGTCCGCCGCGCGCTCGCGAGCTGGGTGCCGGGGCGGATGGCGATCGGGCCGGGATATTCGTAGTGGCCGCCAGTCTTGCGCTGGCAGACTTCGAGGAAGCGGCCGTCGGGCAGCCGCTGAAAGAAAACGCGCATCGGCCACTCGACGGCGGGGATGCCTTCCACTCCGGCGTGATCGAGGAGTTCGATGAGGCGCGCGGGTTTCGGCAGCAGTTCGTCGGTGTCGAGTTGCAGCACCCAATCGACGTCGCTCCCGGCCTCGGCGATCGCGCACTGGCGCTGATGCGTTTCACCCATCAGTGGCTGAGCGTCGTGCCGCACGAAGTCCCCGGGGCAGAAGCGCATCTTGCCGTCCCGATCGATCGCGCGCAGCCGGCGGAGGCATTCCTCGACATTGATCGGCGCGCCTGTCCAGCCGCGATGGTTCTGATCGTAGGAGACGATGATCTCCCCGACGGCGTCGTAGTAGGAGAGCACGCCTTCTTCGATCCAGGCGGGATCGGCGGCGAGGACGTAGGCTTTCAGTCTCATGGCAGAGCAGGGACCGCATTCGCCGCGGCCCGGGCGGCACGTTGGCTGAGGAAAGGCCGCTCGCACCCGAGATGAAAGCCGTATGCGGCGAGCAGCGCGAGCGGGACGCCGAGCGCGATGAGCACGGCGAAGGTCGGGAGGGACTGGAACTGGAGGTGCCGCGTGATGACGTGCAGCGAGGCGAGCACCGGGGCGTGGATGAGGTACAGACTGTAAGAGATGGCCCCGAGCCACATCGCCGCGGGAGCTTCGAGCAGCCGCAGCACAGGGCTCGCCGACTTTTCCTCCCGGCGGGTGCAATGCGCGCCGTAGATGAGCAGCGCCACCGTCGCGAGGCCGACAGCGAAATCCATCGCGATCCGATACCGCACGAAGGCTTCGTGGCGGAACTGCATCGCGAGCAGCAGCGGTGCCCAGGCGGCGAGGGCGATCGCGCCCCACGGGAGCCGCCGCGGATCATGCGTGATGCCGATCACCGCTCCCGCCGCGCCGATGGCGAAGAGACCGAGAAAGTGCGGATACGCGACATCGAATCGACCGTCGAAAAGGAAGTGCGGGAGCACGCTGAGGATGCTGGCCACGGCGACGGCGGCGAAGAGCCCGATGCGCCGCCACACGGGGAGGATGAGCAGCGGCAGGAAGAAGTAGATCTGCCATTCCGTGGCGACGCTCCAGAGTGGGTAATTGATCTTTGAGGACCAGTCGGGGCTGACATTGTGAACCACGAAGAGATGCGAGAGCAGCACGTCCGGCGTGAAGGCGGGCAGTGATGAGTCCCAATAGACATTCGCCTTCTCGCCGAGCGCCGGGACCAGCGCGATGAGCGCGAGCGAAAGGAGGACGACGGCGAAGTAGGGCGGAAGGATGCGCTGCGCCCGGCGGGCGATGTAGCGCCCCACTCCGCCTTCGAGACGGCGCTCCGGATGCGTGGCGACGGGCAGCATCAGGCAGAAGCCGGAGAGCACGATGAAGACATCCACGCCGACGTTTCCGTGGAGCAGCCAGCGGAGCAGTTTTTCGAGCAGCGGCGGAAGCGTGTGGCGCCATCCGAGCGTCGAGCAATCCGACGTGCAGTAGGCGTGGTAGAAAACGACATAGAGCGCCGCGAGCCCGCGCACGCCATCAAGGAAAGGCAGGCGGAGGCGCGGCGCGGCATCGCTCATCTCGAGACAGTGGCGGGAGTCGCGGATGGCGTGGAGATCGTCTCGTAGGCGTAGTCCGCGAAGACGATGCCGCCGCTCGTGGCCTCGGTATTGCCGGCGGCGGGATAGGGGAGCAGCGGGAGGATCTCGAGATGGCAGGCCTGCTCAAAGGAATCGATGACGCCCGCGCTGCAGATGAAGATATCGACGCGATACGTATTCGGCTTCAGCCACGGCGTGCGCAGCGTGAATTCGCCTTCGTAGCGATCGCTCGCATCGATCCAGTGCCCGATCATGCGCGAGTCGCACTGGAGGATGGTGACGCCGTAGTGATCGACGATGTGGCAGGAGACGAAATACTTCCCCGTGAAAGCGGCGAAGCGCTCGACGGTGAAGCGGATGGTCTTCTCTCCGCCGCACTCGAAGAACTCCTTGCTCGTGGCGATCGAGGTCACGCGCAGCTCTCCGGTGCCGGGCCGGGTGCGCGGGTCGCCCATCTTCGTCGCGGGCCGCTCGAAGCTGCGCACGTAATAGTCGATCGCCTCGGGCACCCCGCCGTAGCAGAGCAGCTTCCCTTTTTCCAAATACATGGCCCGCGTGCAGAGCACCTGCACGGACTGCATGTGATGACTCACAAAGAGCACCGTGCGTCCGCCGTGCGCCACATCCTTGATCTTGCCGAGGCATTTCCGCTGAAACTCCGCATCGCCGACCGCGAGCACTTCATCCACGAGCAGGATGTCCGAGCTGAGATGCGCCGCGACCGCAAAGGCGAGCCGCACGTACATGCCGCTCGAGTAGCGCTTCACCGGCGTATCGAGGAATTTTTCGACGCCGGAAAAATCGACGATCGCGTCGAACTGACGGTCGATCTCGCGCCGTGGCATCCCGAGGATTGCGCCGTTGAGATACACATTCTCGCGACCGGTGAGCTCGGGGTGAAAGCCGGTGCCGACTTCGAGCAGGCTGCCCACGGCGCCGTAGAGATCGACTTCGCCGCGCGTGGGCTCGGTGATGCGGCTGAGCACTTTGAGCAGCGTGCTTTTGCCCGCGCCGTTGCGGCCGATGACGCCGACCACGTCGCCCTGCTTGATTTCGAAGTTGAGATCCTGGAGCGCCCAGAAGGTCTCGGTCTCGGAGCGCTTGAAGCCTCGCCTGGCGCTGTGGATGAGCTGCTCGGCGAGGGTGCTTTGCTGCTCGTGCTGGTGCTGGATGGTGTAGGACTTGGAAAGTCCGCGCACGCCGATGGCGACATCATTCATAGTTGGAAGTGCGAAACTCGAAACCCGAAGCTGGAAACAAATTCCAAGGGATGGAATTCACAAAATGTGGGCTCGCAAGCGCGAGTCGGTAGCGGCTTCTGCATTTCAAATCTTTTCCCCATTTGTTTCGAGTTTCGAGTTTCGAGCTTCGAACTTCCCAAAAAGGCTGCGGGCGACGACGCGCTTGAGGGCTGGCGGATACTGGAGGAAGGCGCGCACCGATTGCGTCGCGGCGGCGAGATAACGTCCGGCATTCCACGCTTCAAAGGCGCGTCCCTTGATGCAGCCGTATTGATGTTCGCGGAGGATGTCGCGGCCTTTGCCGATCGCCGCCTGGCACTCGCGGCTGCCGGGACGCACCCTGGCGTGTTTGTCGAGGACGCGCATGGCATTGTGAAACATGCGGTCGGAATTGCGTCCCTGCTGGGTGGCGTGCAGCCGCACCCGGCCTAGCATTTCATTCACACCCACCATGCGGAACTCCGCGGCCATGCGGATGCCGATGTCCCAGTCGTCGGTGCCGCCGAGCGTGGTGTCGAAGGGGCCGATCTTTTCCAGCGCGGAGCGGCGGAAGAGGATCGTCTGCACGGGCAGCACGACGTGGGCGAGCAGGTCGCAGAGGTCGAGCTCGTCGCCGGGGAAATACGTGGACGTGATCTTTCCGGAATGCGTGTCGAAGAACTCGATGCCGGCGAAGACGAGGCCGATGCGCGGATCTTCCGCAAAGCGCGGGAGCTGGCGCTCGAGCTTGTGCGGCACCCAGAGATCGTCCTGATCGAGCAGAGCGATGAATTCCCCGCGCGACTCCGCCACCGCCCGGTTCCGCGCCGCCGCGGTGCCTGCATTCTCCTGGCGCACGTAACGCACGGCTCCGCCGAAGCGCTGGACGCTCTCCGCGGTGCGGTCGGTCGAGCCGTCATCGACGACGAGCACTTCGAGCGGACGGTGCGTCTGCGCGAGGATGCTCTCGATGGTCTCGCCGATGTAAGCCGCGCCGTTGAAGGCGGGGATCACGACGCTGACGAGCCCTGATTCTACGACGGCCATGGGTCAGATGATGTCCGCAAAACGCCGCTCCATGCGCTTGAAGGAAAATACGCCGAGCGCCATGACCAGCGCCGAAGCTCCGGCGGCGTAGGCAAGCAGTGTCCAGTCGAGCGATCCGCGCCCGAGGATCGAGAAGCGAAACGCCTCCAGCAGACCGGAGAGCGGATTCCACTGATACCAAAAGCGGAGATGCTCCGGCACGGCCGAGACGGCATAGGCGACCGGGCTCGCGTACAGGAGGATCTGCAAGGCCACCGGCAGGATGTAGGCGACGTCGCGGTAGCTCACCGTGAGCGAGGCCGAGCAGAGACCGATGCCGGTCGCGAAAAGGAGCAGCATGGCGATCAGCCCCGGCAGCAGCAGCAGCCCCCAGCCCGGCACGATCCCGTAGAGGAACATCAGCACTACCATCATGCCGACGGCCACGCTGAAGTCGATGAGCACCGACGGGACCGTGGAGAGCGGGAGCACGAGACGTGGGAAATAGACCTTGGAGATAAGGTGCGCGTTGCCAACCAGCGAGCCGCTCACCTTCGCCACCGTGGCGCCGAAGAGATTCCAGCCCATGAGCCCTGCGTAGGAGAAGAGAAAGTAAGGCAGCCCATCGCTCGGCATTTGCGCGACCTTGCCGAAGACGAAGGAGAAAATGCCCGCGGCCATGAGCGGCTGGAGCACCACCCAGATGACGCCGAGCGCGGTCTGCTTGTAGCGCAGTCGCAGGTCGCGCGCGGCGAGGGTGAAGATGAGATCGCGGAACTGCCAGATCTCGCCGAGATTCAGCGCCACCCACCCGGAACTCGCCCGCAAGGTCATTCGCGGCCGGCGGCGCGATGCTGGCACGGATGCGGAAGGACTGGCGGGCAATGTGGATTCCAGAGAAGGCATGAGATCGAAGGACTTGGTGACGTGACGATGGCGGTGCGGCGCTCTTTCCCACTCAGCCAGCGAGATGGCCCTCTTCGCGGCCCAGCCGCTCGATGAGCGTCGGCAGGAGCGCGCCCGCTTTCCTCCGCCAGCCCTGGAGCGATTGGATGCGCTCCTCGAGCAGAGAGCGGCTCCCGTCCGGAAGGTCGCTGAGCAGATCGACGAGCCTCGCCAGCCGGTCGTCCTGATCGGTGAGGCGCGGTACGATGCGTTCCCGGACGACGCCGGCGGCGATCGTCCGCAGGTGGGTCTCGGCGACAAAAAAATCGCGACGCTCGCCCGGCACGTACGTCACCTTCACCGCGCCGACGGTGCGCAGCAGGCGCAGGCCCTGGCTGGCGGAGCCGCTGCTGATGCGGAGCTTCTCCCGGACGTACTCGGTCGGCACCGGATGGGGTGAGGCAAAGAGCAGCCCGTAAATCTCGCCGATGGAACGGGAGATGTGGAAGAGGCTGGCGAGGCGGACGAAGAAATCGATGGTGTCGATTTCAATCGCCGTCAGCTTTGTGTCCGCGATGCCCGTCGGATACGCTGGAGTGGGAGGGGTGATCACGGTGGCGGCGGAGTGGACTGCGGGTCAGTGAGTTCACTCGCTTCATCGCAAAATGAAGCGAGCGTCCAAAAAAAATGGTTCTTTGCGGCCAGGGGAATCGGATGAGCTTTGGGTAAGCTGCCGCACTTGGTCCTCGCAGGAAGATTTCCCTGAGAACCATTCATTCTGGTGAAGCGTGTGCCTGGAATCGCCGGATATTGAACCCGCTTTGTAAGCGCATTGCGCGCCACGGGGGCGCGCAAGCGGACACCTCTAGCGAAAACGTCTGCCTCCCACCACCTTTCCCGCGCGAAATCTCACATCGGAGCGAGCCCCACATTTATGTAGTCTGCCGTCCTACACAACATGACCGACGCCACCCTAAACACGCTCGGAGAAGGAATTGCATCCCGCGCGGAAACCGCCGCGTTTTCGCTCGCGTCGCATGGGACGGCGGGCTTATTCCCGGAAACGCCAGAGTCACCATGCAATCTCCCGAAGCACAGTTGAAAATCCTCAAAAGCGGCTCGGATCGCATTATCTCCGAGCAGGAGTTGCTGGCCAAGCTGCGGCTCGGCCGCCCGCTGAACGTCAAACTCGGTGTCGATCCCACGGCGCCGGACATCCATCTCGGCTTCACGGTCGGGCTCACGAAGCTGCGCCAGTTCCAGGATCTCGGCCACCACGCCATCCTCATCATCGGCGACTTCACGGCGATGATCGGCGATCCCTCGGGTCGATCGAAAACGCGGCCGCAACTGACGCACGATCAGGTGATGGCCAATGCGAAGACCTTCCAGCAGCAGGCCTTCAAAATCCTCGATCCGAAGCGAACGCAGACCGTCTTCAACGGCCAGTGGTTTGAGATGATGAGCTTTGCGGAGGTGATGCATCTCAACAGCCGCGTGACCCTGCAGCAGATGCTCCAGCGCGAGGACTTCAAGACTCGGGTGGAACGCGCGGAAGCGGTCCACCTGCACGAGTTGCAGTATCCCATCATGCAGGGCTGGGATTCCGTGATGGTGAAGGCCGACGTGGAACTCGGCGGGACCGATCAGCTTTTCAATATCCTCGTAGGGCGCGATCTCCAGCACGAGGAAAGGCAAGCGCAACAAGTCGTCTTCCTGCTTCCCCTGCTCGAAGGGCTGAACGGCGGAGACAAAATGTCGAAGAGTCTCGGCAACTACGTGGGCGTGAATGAGCCGCCGGGGGAGATGTTTGGGAAACTCATGAGCATCAGCGACGAGCTCATGGGGCGTTATTACACGCTGCTGCTCGGCGAGCCGCAGCCGGCCATCCATCCGATGGACGCGAAGAAGCAACTCGCGCGGCGCATCGTCGAGCGTTACCACTCGCCCGAGGCGGGGCAGGCGGCGCTGGACGAGTTCAACACCAAGTTCAGCAAACGCGACGTGGATGCGGCGGAGTGGCCGACCGCGCGGTTCGAGGCGCCCACCGCGGACATTGTCACCCTCGTCGTCGCCGCGTTTGCACAAGGCTATCAGGTGAAACGCTCGCGCAGCGACGCTCGCCGGCTTGTCGAGCAGGGCAGCGTGCAGCTTCGCGGGGAAAAAATCACCGATCCCAAAGCCACGCCCGCGCTGCATCCGGGCGACGTGCTGCGCCTCGATAAAACGCGCGCGGTACGGGTGGCGTAGCCGCCTCTACTTTTTCTTCTCTGCGGGCGGGAATGGAGGCGCCTGCTTCAGCACGCTCTCAAAGCGCTCTTTTTCCAAGGGTCGTCCTGCCTTGCTGGCGGTCGCAAAGAGTTCCGTGACCTCAGCCACTTTGTCCGAGTAGAGCGCGGTGACGGAGATCTGTCCCGGCTTGCGCAGGCTTACGGCGATCGAGGCAGTGTCCGAAGGCTTCGCCTGCAAGGTCGGCGCAAGCATGTCGTAGATGGCCCTGGGCTTCACGGTGCCGCCCGGGATCAGCGATACGTCCATCGGATTCGAGCCGAAAATGAGCCGTCCGCTGCCGTCCATCTCGATATCGAGCCTCCAGTCGGTGGCGGTCAGAATCGTAATGCGCTGGATCTGGTCGAACGCCGGCACCTCGGCGGCTGAGTCGCGGCAGGCCATGACCACAGTACCCGACAGCAGGACGCCCGTGAAATGACGGCGGGAGATCATGCTCAATAGTTGATTCGCGTCTCGACGATATCGAGACCAGCGGGGTTCGCCTTGAAGACAAAGGCGGCCGTATTCACTACGTCGGTCTTATCGCCATCTCCATTCAGGTCGAGATTGACGCTGGCTTCACTAACGTCGAGCAGACCGCTCCGGTAAAAGCCGTCGATGGCGTTATTGTCAATCGCCTGCAAGCTGGTGTGTTTGATGCCGTACGAAGGGTCGTAGTACTGTCCTCCGATGACCACTTGATGGTTGTTGAATAGCGAAGCGGGATTGCTGGTGCCCTGCCCCGGGATGCCAGACGCATCGTTCACTTCCGCATAGCGCCAGTTGTAACTCGTCGCGCTGATGATCGACGATGCGGGGAGGTTGAGGTAGGGAAAGCCGGCGAGGCCGCTGGTCCCGGCACCAGTGAAGTTCCAGTTTTTGACGACGAAGCCATCGGCGCCGACGGATTCGAAAAAGACATACTCATTCGGGTCGTCGATTCCATGGATCTTCCGCAGGTCGATGAAGAGTTTCGCCCACGACCCGCACTGACCATCACCAGACTTCAGCAAGTCTTCTGTCTTGGTGACGTTGGTCAGATAACTCGCGTAATACGTGAGCTGCCGGCCATCGACCCGGCGAACCACGCGGTCGGTGAATTCATTCCAGATCGCGTCGGTGACATTGGCGGTGGCACTGACGCCGTCCGCATTGCGGCAACTGATCTCGAACAGCGATTCCTGGCGCAGCGAGGTGACGGGATTTGCGAGCGTGACATACACGGTGTGATCGGTGCTCGCGATCGGGCACCACGTCGTGCCGCCGTCGAAGCTCACTTCCCACGCGATGGTGAAGTTCTTGTCGTAGGCCTTGATGGTATTCACCAGCGCGCTGCCCGACTGTGTGAGCGCCAGCGTCGCGACTTCTCCTGAGAGCGAGACGACCGTGGATGGGATCTGCGCGCCGCCGGGGCCGGTGGCGCGGACGCGCATCGAGAGGCCGCTCGGCGCGCCCTTCACGGTGAATTTCGCACCGATTCGCGGGTTGATGTTGCGGGTGAACGCCGCGGGATAGTTTTGGTCGCCGCCCGTGGTGCCGGCGACGCCGTCGTCGTTGGCGTCGAGCCAGTGGGGCGCGGAATACGTCTTCGAGACATCGTCGGATTTCATTTCGTGGTAGCCCGTCCCTCCGAAGCTCACCTCCTTCATCTTTGGCCCGAGAATGCTGATCTTGCGGAGCACCTTGCTCTGGCCGACGGCGAACAGGACGAAATTGTAAGTGCCGGGGCCGTAGGAATCGTGGATCTGCTTCACCGTCGAACTCATCGTCTTGTTCAGTGGCTGCGACGCCGTCGTGCCATTGCGGCAGGTGATCGTGAGGGTGCCGATGAATTGCAGCCGCTTGGACTCCGTAGAGCAAAACACGGCCTCTGGATGCGGTGAATCCGAGGGCGGTGTGGTGATATTGCCCGTCACCGCGGTCGCGGCGCACGGCAGATAGATCGGCCAGCTCTCCACCGTCGCCCCGCCATTACTCGAGACGCTGCCGCTGATGCCGCCGCTGATGATGTAACCCGCCGCGCCGGTGCTCGGCGTCAGGTCGATGTAGCCGGTGCCGGACCAGTCCCCGATAGTGATGCCGGTCCGAGGGATGATGACCTCATGGCCCTGGGCGAGCGCGGCGTTGATGGCGCTCACGATACTCGGCGGCTGGTTCAGATCGGGCGCATCCGCGGCGATGCTCGTGACGATGCGGCGTGTCGGGATGCCCGCGTCATTCGAGAGCTGGATGATCTTGATGGTGGACACCGCCTGCTGCCCGAAGATGTCCTCGAAGAGCCGGTTCTCCATCGTCGAGCCGTCGTATCCCGAGAGCAACATGTAGGGGATTTCCTTCGTGTGCTGGCCATTGACCTGGAAAGTTCCGACGATCCGGCGATCCGCATCCACCGTGAGGCCCGTCCACACGAAGCTGACGGGATTCCCCGAGACCGTCGCGACGGAGACCGAGCTCTCGACGATCGCCTCGGCGACGTCCTGCGTGGTGACCATCTGCATGAGCTTCCCGACCTGCTCCTGTCCGCGATTCACGCGGCTGAGATAAGTGCCCGCGGTGCTGGCCAGCTCCAGCTCCAGCAAGGTGTCCGCGGTCTCGAGCGGGCCGGGCAGCACGCCATCGTGAAAGTCGAGGAACGTCTCAAAGCCGATGGCCTGCGTGTTGCCCGCGTAGATGGAATTCTGAATGAGCGGCTGCACATTCGACGCCCCCGAGGGCTGGAGGAATTGAAGGTCGGAACTGTGCTTGCGACCCATCCCGATTGCATTGGTGGAAGTTGCCACCGGCACGCCGTCGAGCTTCAGCCTAGGCTTTACGTTCACGAGATTGGGTGGCGTCTCGAAGATATTGCCGTAGCTGTCGATCACCGCCTGATCCGCCGCAGTGGCGCCCACATAGTCGATGGTCACACGGTGCCCGGCGATCTGGGAGAGATTGGTGGTGTAGTCGATGAAGGTGGTGCCGCCGTTGTAGAGTTGGAAGCGGACCTTGTAGCGCTTGTTGTCCTCCAGCTCGGAGAAGCGGCTGGAAATCGCGCGCACGTCGTAGGGCAGGCTGGCCGGCAGCAGGCCGAGGGATTCGGGCGCGAGGCTGGCGAGACGCTCGACCTGCGCCACAGTGGTGCCGGGCTGGCTGGCATTGAGCCAGGTTTGGATATCTGCGACGAACTTCTCGATCGGGCTCAGCGCGTGAAAGGTCGTGAGGTAATCCGCGAGGAAGGCGCTATTGTTGTAACCCATCGCGGTGAGCACGTCCTGTCCCGGCGTGATCGTGGAGAGCTTGAAAGCAGGATCGAGCGGGATCCAGGCGCTGCCCGTGGTGGTATTGGGCACGCCGCGGTAGTCGGAGTAGGGGACGAAGGCCTCGACCCATACGCGGGTGCAGCGCACGGCGGTGACGTTGCTTCCATCCACGATGCTCACGCCATTCATGCCAGCGGTGGTGAGGATGGAACCCGCGGTGGCCGCGTCGTCCACCCCGAGCCAGCTCTTCGCCCGCTCCGGCGTCATCTCCACGGTGCCACGCACGTAATGGGCCGGGATGCCAGCGGCGCGCAGCAGGGCGAGGAGCAATGACGCCTGATCCGTGTCGTTGCCGTGCAATTGGCGGAGTGTCTCGACGGCGCCTTTTCGCGACCCGAGGTAAGGCTGGAAGGTCACGCTGTTCCGGACGAATTCGTAGATCGCCAGGGCCGAATTGCCGAGTGACGCGGCCTTGGCGACGATCTCCGGCGTGAGTTCCACCTCGATCGTCGCATTGAGATCGCCCGGCAGCGGCGGCGGCGGAGCGGAGGGAGCAGATGGTGGAGCGGGCGGAGCGGGAATCTCCGGAAGCCGGGCGTCGGCTTCGGCGCGGGAGAGCGCGAGCGCCTGCTCGATGTGC
>JBGSYE010000531.1:0-7559 GCA_041751075.1 Chthoniobacteraceae bacterium | reverse complement strand
CGCCGCCCGTCCCCCGCACCGTGGCGCGCGCGCTCTGCGGGCTCGGCTCGGGGCCGGTGGTCCTCGTTTTCGGCGCCCTCGAACCGTACAAAGGGATCGAGGAAGTGCTGGAGCAATGGCGGCAGACGCGCCCCGAAGTCGATCTCGTGATCGCCGGCAAAGCCGCCACTCCGGAATACGAAGCCGAGATCCGACGGGCCGCCGCCGGCCTCGCCAATGTCACGCTCCGGCTCGCGCGCCTCTCCGACGCCGAACTCGCCTGCTGGCTGAGCGCTGTGGATGTCGTGCTCTTCAACTACCGCGCGATCTTCACCTCCGGCGCCGCGAGCCTCGCGCGCTCGTGGGGCGTGCCGGTCCTTTTTCCCGAGCGCTTCACCACCGTGGATCTCGGCGAGCCGAGTCCGTACGTGAGCCGCTATGCGGATTTCGGGCGCTCCTTCTCACTCGCACTGGGCCGCGCGCTCACGACGACGCCGAGTTTCGCCGCTGCCGCGGGATGGCGCGAATCCCTCCGCTGGGATGCCATCGCCGCGACCACCGTCGCGTACTACCGCGAGGCTACTCGCCGAAGACGTACTTCGTGAGCTGGTCGATCGTCGCGTCTTGCGCGGAAATGATCCACTTCACGAGATCGCCGATCGACACGATGCCGATGAGTTGCCCGTCCTGGACGACTGGCAAATGGCGGATGCGCCGCTCCGTCATCGTCTCCATGCATTCGCCGACGCTGTCCGCCGGGTTTGCCGAGACGAGGGTGTCGGTCATGATTTCGAGCACGGGAGTTTCCCGCGACGACTTCCCGCGGAGCATGACCTTCCGAGTGTAGTCGCGCTCGGTGACCATGCCGACAAGGCGTCCGTCCTGCATCACGGGCAGCGCGCCAACGCCTTTCTCCGACATCAGCTTGATCGCTTCATAGACGGTTTTCGTCGGTGCGATAAACCAAAGGTCCGAGCCTTTTCGAGCTAGAATGGCGCTGACGGAGCCGCTGATTTCCATAATCGAAGGGTGTGGGTTGGGCTGGCGGGAACACTTTGACACTGCGCGCCTGCGGAAACGGCGACAAGGGGAAAAATCGTGGGCGAGTCACTCACGCCGGCGTTCGGGAAAAAGGCCCAGGATGCTGTCTTCGCCGGCACTGCAGAGGCCCCGCTCGGTGATGAGCCCGGTGATGAGACGGCTGGGCGTGACATCGAAGCCGTAGTTCGCCGCCGCGCTGTGCTCGGGCGCGATGCGCACCTCGATCTGCCGGCCCTCGTGCCATCCATCCGCGTGCCGCACCTCCTGGGCGCCGCGCTCCTCGATGGGAATTTCGCGCAGGCCATCGCGCATCTCCCAATCGAACGACGATGACGGCAGTGCGACGTAAAAGGGGACTCCGTTGTCCCGCGCGGCGAGCGCCTTGAGGTAAGTGCCGATCTTGTTGGCCACGTCGCCGGTGCGCGTGGTGCGGTCGGTGCCGACGATGACGGCATCGACCAGGCCGTGCTGCATCAGATGTCCGCCGGTGCTGTCGGCGATGATCGTGTGCGGCACGCCGTGCCCGCCGAGTTCCCACGCGGTGAGCTTCGCGCCTTGATTGCGCGGGCGCGTCTCATCGACCCACACATGCACGGCGATGCCGGCGTCGTGCGCGGCATAGATCGGCGCGGTCGCCGAGCCGTGATCGACGAAGGCGAGCCAGCCGGCGTTGCAGTGCGTGAGGATGTTCACCGGCGCGCCCGGTTTTCTCGCGGCGATCTCACGCAGCAGCGGCAGGCCATGCTCGCCGATCCGACGGCAGAATTCGGCATCCTCGTCGGCGATGGCTCGCGCGGTGTCGAGCGCGATGGAGACGCGCTCGTGGACTTGATGGACACAATGGACTGCGTGGAGCTGCCGATGGACGGCCCACGCGAGATTCACGGCGGTCGGTCGCGTCGCTTTCAATGTGGCTGCGGCGCAGTCCAGAGCGGCATCCGACGGATCCTCCAAAGTCGCGAGGTACATCCCGTAGCCTGCCGTCGCGCCGATCAATCCCGCGCCGCGGACGTGCATGCCGCGGATCGCCGTTGCGACTTCCTGCACACTTCGCAGATCTTCGATCACAAAACGATGCGGCAGGTGGCGCTGGTCGATGATCTGCACGCAACGGAGGTCATCCAGCTTCAGCCAGATCGTCCGGTAGTGGGTGCCGCGCACATTCATATCCGCCGATAGGACATGCCAGCCGACGCACGCGCAATGCGCGACTACCTTCGCCGCCACCCCGCAGTGCAGCTGCTTGCCGGGATGTCCGGTCTCCCTTACCATGCGGCCCATGAGTACTGCCTCCGCTACATTGCCGTTTATTTCGGAGGGAGAGTATCTTGAGACGGAGATCCGCAGTGAGTTCAAGCGCGAGTACCTCGGCGGAGTCGTCTATGCGATGGCGGGAGCGAGCGAACCTCACAACATCATCTCCGCAAATCTGATTGGGATGCTCTACGGCAGATTGCGCGGCAAGTCCTGCCAGCCGTTCGGCTCGGATATGAAGGTGCGGGTGCTCCCACACGGCAGTACTTACTATTACTATCCCGATGCCATGATCGCGTGCGACCCGACGGACTCCGGGCATGGCTGGCGCGAGCGGCCTTCGGCGCTTTTTGAAATCATCTCCGAGGACACGCGGCGGATCGATGAGCGGGAGAAATGGATCGCTTACCGCCAACTCGCCAGCCTCCATGCCTACGTCCGCATCGAACAGGATCGCCCGGAAGTGATCGTCGAAATCCGCACGCCGGACGGCTGGCAGAGCGAGCGCCTGCGCGGGCTCGATGCGGTGGCGCGGCTGCCGGGGCTGGAGATCGAACTGCCCCTCGCGGAGCTCTACGAGCGGGTGAAGTTCGCGGGATAGCGGCAGCGTAGCGCTCTCCTCAGCGCGCCAGCCGGCGGCAGCTCTCGATGGTATTCGCCATGAGCATGGCGATGGTCATCGGGCCGACTCCGCCGGGGACGGGCGTGATGGCGCGGCACTTCGGCGCGACTTCGGCGAAGGCGACGTCACCGACGAGCTTCGAGCCTTTCGGGGTGTCGGGTGCAGGGACGCGGTTGATCCCCACGTCGATGACGACCGCGCCGTCGCGCACCATCCCGGCTTTCACAAACTCCGGGCGGCCGATCGCGGCGATGAGGATATCGGCGGTGCGCGTGACGTCCGCGAGATTCCGCGTGCGGGAGTGGGCGACAGTGACGGTGGCATCGCCGCCGCGGCCTTTGTTCATGAGGAGTAGAGCGAGCGGCTTGCCGACGATCATCGAACGTCCGAGCACCACGACGTGCGCGCCGACGGTCTCGATCCCGCTCTCGACCAGCAGTCGCTGGCAGCCGAGCGGCGTGCAGGGCACGAAGGCATCGGGATCACCGAGCGCGAGCTTTGCCACATTCACGGGGTGAAAGCCGTCCACGTCCTTGCGCGGGTCGATCGCCTCGACGACCGCGCGCTCGTCGATGTGCGGCGGCGGTGGGGATTGGACGAGAATGCCGTGGATGGCGGGATTCGCATTCAGAGCGCGGACGCGCTCGATCAGCTCCGCCTGCGTCGTCTCGGTGGCGAGCTCGTACTTCTCGGAGTAGATGCCGAGCTTCTGGCACATCGCGTCCTTCGAACGCACGTAGGCTTGCGAAGCCGGGTCGCTGCCGACGAGGACGACGGCCAGCCCCGGCGGCGTCCCGCGGGCGGCGAGTTCGGAGACGGCGAGCCGGGACTCTTCGTTGATCTTTGCAGCGATGGATTTTCCGTCGATGAGCATAGGGAGAATGACGAATGACGAATGACGAATGACGAAGCGAGAGCGAAAGCAGACCGCAAATCATTCGTCATTCCTCCTTCGTCATTCTCCGTGCTGCGGGCGCAGTATCCGCTCGAGGCGCACGCGTTGATATTCAAACTCCCTCTCATCCGCAGTCGGCGGGATCTGGTGCAGGATGTCGAAGGTGACGTGGACCTTCGCAAAGGGCTTTGGGATCATGAAGCCGTCCCAGCTCTTCAGGCGCCAGCAGCTCGAATAGGTGACGTGGATAGGCAGGATGAATCCGCCGGTGACTTGCGCGAGCTTCACCACGCCGGGGCCGAGCCGATAGCACGGGCCGCGCGGGCCGTCGGGCGTGATGGCCATGATATAGCCGTCTTCGATCGCCCGCTTCATCTCGACGAGGGAACGCGCGCCACCGCGCGAGCTCGATCCGCGGATCGGGCGGATGCCGAATTTCTCCACGATCGCGGCGATGATCGCGCCGTCCTTGCTCTGGCTGATGAGGGTCGCACCGAGCCGGCCCTTCGGTGCGAAGTAGCGCGCGAAGACGTGCGTCATGATGAGGAGCCGATTGTGCCAGAAGGCCCAGAGCAGCGGCCTTTCCGGCATCTTCGCGAGCACGCTCGCGCGGTCGGTGATCTCGAATCGCAGCGTGGCGAAGAGCGCCTTGAGCAAAGGCGCGCCGAACGTCGCGGCGAGTTGGGCTTTGCGTTCGGCCGTCATGCTTGTAGCGGCGGTCCATGAGCGTCGCTGATCGCCGCGGGCAGCGGTGGCGCAGAGCTGCGCATCGCGCCGATGCTCCGCACCGCCTTCGCCCTCGGATGTGAGCGACGGTCATGGACCGCCGCTACAATCTGCGATGAACTCCGGCGCATCTATTTGTCCGCCTCCTCGGCCCAGCGGAATGCATCGGGCGACGGCAGCCCGAGTAGATCAAGGATGCGCAGCACCACGGTATCCGCCACTTCCTCGACCGTCCGCGGCCGCGAATAGAAACCGGGCGAAGCGGGCAGGACGATCGCGCCGGCCTCGGTGACACTGACCACATTGCGCGCATGGAGAAGATTCCACGGCGTCTCGCGCGGGACGAGGATGAGCTTGCGGCGCTCCTTGAGAAAAACATCAGCGGCGCGCAGGATCGTCGAGTCGCTGGTGCCGGCGGCGATGCGCCCGAGCGTGCCCATCGAGCATGGGCAGACGACCATCGCGTCGAAGCGCGAAGAGCCGCTGGCAAAGGGCACATTCATCGACTTGTCGCCGTGCTGCCGCACGCCCTCCGGCACCGCGAGCGTGCCGAGTTCCTCGCGGATGACCTGCTGCGCGTAGGCGCTGAGGACAAGATGGACCTCGTGCTCGGCGGGGTCGATGCGGGCGAGCAGCCGCTGGAGATAGATCGCGCCGCTCGCCCCGGTGGCCGCGAGGACGAGTCTCATTGAATCACGCCGGGGCGGGGGGGCGTCTCCTCTGCCTGCCTTTTCAGGTACGCCTTGAGCGCCGTGTCCCACCTGCCCCAATCCGTCCCGTAGTCGCCATCGAGAAAGATCTGCAGATCCGTCATCGCCTCCTCGCGCGTCGGGTGAGTGGGAATCTTCGCGATGTCGAGGAGCACGGGGAGCTTCACCGCGTCGTCGCGGTTCATGAGATCGGTGACGAGCACATCGAGCAGTTCGGTGGGCGCATTCGGATTCACGACCATCGAGCGCACGCGTTTGTATTCCTTGTCGGGCAGGAGATTCGAGACGTGCTGCGCGGCCTCGGCCTGGCCTTCGGGCGGGAGCGTGGGGATCAGGTTGATGAGCAGTTGCGCGGTCGAGATGTGGGCGCTCTCGGAGTTCTCGGGATTGATCCGCAGGATCTCGTCGATCTTCCGCTCCGCCTCGGAGATGGGCGTCGCCCCGGGCAGCGGCGGGGGGAGTTTCTCTGGCGGCGGGGGCTGCGCGGCTGGGGCCGGCACTGGGGCGGACTCGACCGGGACTTCGGCGGTTTCGATTTTTCCGAGCGGTGCGGGAGGCGCTTCCACCGGCACGGGCTTTTCCTGGAGGAACCAAATCACTCCACCGACGACCGCAGCGACGACGACGGCCAGCGAAACGACGAGACGGGAATTCATACGCGCCAGCTAAGCGCATTCCGCAAAAGGACGCCACTCCGCAGGTGACCGCCCGCCCCCTCAGGGGTCAGGGTCGCGGCTCGTAACCATCGACGATCAAGGCCACGGAGAAAAATCCGCGCGGCAGCGACGCATCGACATAGACCGTCAGGCCCAGCCCATTCGGAGCTTCGATAAAGTCGAGCGACGCCGCACCCGTCGGCGTGTCCGCAAAGTACACGTCCAAGGGTTCATCGCTCAGATTCTGCCGATACTGCACCTTGTAGCGTCCGTAGGGGATGGTCGGAAATTGCAGCCGCAACCGCACGGTGGAGCCTGCCTGCTCCTGCACTGCAATGTCGCGGATCGACATGTCGATGCCGGGAATGAAGACCGTGATCGTGTCGAGACCGTCGTAGGTGAGCCTGTAGCGCTCGAGATCGTTCATCGCCGGACCCTGGATGACGCGCCCCATGATGTCGTACTGGGAGAAGTGGCACTGGCAGACCATCGCCGAACGTTGCGCGACGAATCCATCCACCGGGCAGCCCATGTGTGTGCAGCGCGTATCCACCGCGTAGAAGACATTCTCGTCGTCCGCGCGATTCAGCGAAAAAGGAAAGTAGCCACCATCCTGTCCCGCGAAGGTGAACACCACCGATCCGAACTGATACTGCAGGCTGGGATAGTCGCTCACCTTGATCACGATGCGCCCGACCGGCTGGCCATAGGGATCGACATCCGCCAGCAGCCGCGCCGTCCAGGGCTTGCCGGCCCACATCGAGACGGCTGTGCTCAGGGCAAAGTGCTTGATGAAACTGCGGCGATCGGTGCGGAGAGGGTTTGTGGGGAGACGCATGGCGCCGCGACCATGCGCGCAGATCGAGGGTCTGTCCACGACTCCACGAGCCCCGAGGCCCAGTTTTGCCGTGGTGTTTCGCTATCCGGGATCGGATGCCACGCCAGCGCAAGCGCAGCAGGCCATGACGAAGTGCCGCGCCTTCCGCCGTGAGATCCGGGCGGCTCCCGGCGCGACGCAGTGCCCTGAACGAAGCTCCCAAGTTCAGAGATCGACGAGGAGCCGGGTGTGCCCCTTTTCGATCCGCGCCTTCGCCGTGCCTTTTCTGCCGCCGGACTCGACCTCGATCTCGTAGTCGCCGAGGAAGCCGCGCGTCTGGAAGGCGCCATCCGCCGCGGTGACGCCCTCCGCATTCGTCCACCACTGCTGGGAGACGAGGTCGCGCCACGCTTTCCCCGCGGGCTTCAGCGACCAATCGGCGCGGTAATACGCCGCGCCGGGGATCCAGTGCGCCTTTTCCCAAATGCCCCACACGATGATGCCGGTGACGCCCGCGTGGCTGAAGACCGCGGTCATGAAGTCGCGCGTGTAGTCGGCGTGGAGCTGCTCGTCCCACGTCGTGATGTCGTGCTCGGTGATCTGGATCGGGAGGCTGAGCTTGCCAAAGCGATCGAGGATCGTGAGCAGGCGCGGGATGGGCGTGAGGTCTTCTTGGAAATGGGCCTGCATGCCGATGCCCTGCACGGGCGCGCCGAGCCGGAGCAGCTCCTGGATGGTGCGCTCGTAGTAGTCCTGATGCTCGCGATCAGTGCCGCCGGTCGAGAGGATCGAGTAGTCATTGATGTAAAGCCGGGCCGCGGGGTCGGCGGTGTGCGCGGCGCGGAACCACTCGGCCAGC
>JBGSYE010000530.1:0-3063 GCA_041751075.1 Chthoniobacteraceae bacterium | reverse complement strand
CGCCTCGCGCAGCTTCCTGATGATCTCTTCGGGTGTGTGTCGTTTGCGTTTCATAGAGTTTGAAGACGCGCTTCGCGCGCCTCAAACTCTCATAGCGCTTGGATCAGTTTTTGGGGAGCAGGCCATCATCACGTCATCGTCGGCAGCCTTCATGAGAAATATTGTGGAACCATCTCGCTCGATGATTGAAAACTCTGGGGAAGTCATCGGAACGCTGAATCCCAAAACCGTCGTGTAGAAGGAGACGGTCTCCTCCATGTCTGCGACGGCGAGCATCGGACTGATTTTCTTAACAGTGGTCATGAAAGAACGAGTTATCCGGCGGCAGATGGCAGTGGTAGTCGAGGATCGGCTCCTTCTTTGCAAAATCATGATAAAGCCTCCGGGCCGGGTCGCTCTGCAAAAGGAAATCCTCAGTGATGAAAGCGCTCATGCCCCGCGACTATCCACACTCGGGCCGCTGGCGCCAAGGCTCCCTCACGAGGCGTGCATCCAGTCTTTATGCGAACGCCGAGGCCTGGCACCCGCTACCGGGAGCGCCCCTCCGATTAGGTTGAGGTTTGTGACTACCCTCAACATTCGACTCGAGGCGGGTGGCGGGTTGCTCAGTGCCGTCTTGTTCGAGAATCCTTCATTTCTGCTGCTCCCAGGACGATGCGACAAAGTACCGATAATCTTCCGGCGGCTGCTTGAGTGTGTAGCTCTTTCTGTTCTGAATGGTCTGATAGTGACCACTCAGTAAAACTTTGCCGTCAAGGTTCTTGGTTGGCTCGTCTTCTGGAAACACGGTATGAACCAACTCTCCGGATTCCAAGCTTCTAAATATTAGCTCAAGTCCATCGGGAAAGTCCCTCCCGACTCCGCACACAAGTGGATGCGAGATACCTTCTGACATTGCATCAACATGAACAAGGTTATCTAAAGTTAAAGTGGTGCGGCCTTGCTCTGTGAGTGTGTCGGTTGGTGCCGGATGCTCAACTCGCGAGCAACCGAAAAAGCACAGCACAGCAAGTATGGGAAATGTTTTCATTATTTTCTGCTCGAACAAGTGATTATGCAGATCTGTTTAAGATGCCATTTGGGATGACAAACCAGATGTCGGCGAGCTCACGGACAGCCTCTGGCAACTGCCGGTGTGATGGAGCCAGAACTCGGGCGATGCGAAGTGCCTCAAAGCGGAGTGCAGCGCCCCGCCTCGTAGTCTGCTTTTGCGCGCTTGCCAGCGTCGTCGAAGCGTCCGGCAAGGATGTCGGCGTCGATCTGGCGATCCCACTCGTCGGCGACATACTCCTCGAGCCACTGCGAGAAACGGGCAAGCTCATCCTTGGGAAGTTTGGTTACGGCAGTTTCTATTTCCTGAACGCTCATGATCGAAAATACGGGAAAACACTCAGTTAAGTCTGCACGTATGCACGGACTGACCCGCGCGCAGACTTTCGACTGGGGAGGAGATCCTCGCGCGCACTCACATCGAGCCCGAAGACCTCGTGGACATCCTCAACGGCCTGATGGACACCGGCTACGTCGAGTGCGTTCCGCCCGCCGAGCACACCACCATCGCAACAATGCCGGCAGCCACATTCGACGTGAATCCATCCTACGCCCTCGACCTGCGCGAGACGCTCCGCCGTGGCTAGGCGCTAACGCTGATAGAGCGGGATGTAATTGTAGGGCATCGCGAGGATCGTCGTGTAGATCGCGGTGAAGTAGAGAGGCCCGGCGTAATTTTCCTTTTCCCTTTCCCAGTGGACAGTGCGCCCGACTTTTACGGCGCCTTTGGAAATCGTCTCCCGCATTTGTCCATACCATTCCCGCCATGTGTCTCCGCCGCGCAGATACTGCGCTGGCGCCGCATAGTTATGGCCATACGTGTTCCATTTCGTCTCCGTCATTTTGTCAAACAGCAGCCTCGACGCCGGCTCCACGAGCGGATCCTCGTAAAGTCCTGACACCTGCAGCGAATAAAGCCCGGCCGCCGTCGTCGCGAATCCCGGCTTGCCCCCGGGCTGATAGGTAAAGCCGCCATCCTTGGCGCAACGGCGGACATATTCCACGGCATCGTCGAGCGTCTGCTGCGGGACCTCGATGCCAAGGTTTTTCGCCGCACGCAGCGCCGCGACCTGTAAAACTGTCACCGACAGGTCGGCGTCGCCCGGTTTCGGCCGATAGCGCCATCCGCCCCCGTTGCGTGATTGCCCTGGGGCCTGCGTGGCAACGATGAGCTGGATCGCGCGCTCGAGTTTTATTCGCAACGCCTCGGAGGGTGACTGCCCATACACCTCCGCCAATGCAATGGTCGCAATGCCGTGCGAATACATATACTTCCCGCCGTCCACCCCCAGGAACATTCCGTCGGGTTGCATCGAGTCGAGCAGGAACTGCACGCCGCGCCCGACCTCTTTCGCGTATTCTCCGCCGGTCGGCAAATTCCCCGCGGCCATGAACGCCATCAGCGTGTAGCCCGTCATCGCCACGGCGCGGTTCGGATCGCCCTTGTCGTTCCACGAGCCATTCCGCGCCTGATTTTGGGCAAGCCAAGTTAGCGCTCCGTCGATCAGCGCCGCAGTCGGCTCATCGACGACTGGCTGCGTGTCGGCCTCCTGCGCCTGCGTCTGCCTTCCGGTGAAAAGGAGAGCCACCAGAAGCAGCGCACGGGAAAAGGACAACGCGCGCGGCGTGAAGATTCCGCCGACGATCATCGCTCCGACGCCTCCGACAGATTCCGCAAATATTGCTGCACCATCGGCGCATATTGCTGCGGATATTTCTCTGCCTGCGCCTGTTCAATGGTTTTTCTTTCGCGCTCGGGCAGCCCGAGAAACTTGCCCCGAGACTCCGCGGTGCCCCGCGCACCGCGCTCGAGTGCGCCGGTTCTGTCGCCCATCCCCTCGCCCGTTCCTGGTGCCTCAGACACTTCCATGGGTCCGTCACTGGCAGGTCCTGGAGGTCCTGGAGGTCCTGCAGGTCCTGGAGGTCCTGGAGGTCCTGCAGGTCCTGGAGGCCCCGGTGGGCCTGGCGGACCCGGAGGCCCGGGGGGACCCGGAGGTCCGGGCGGTCCGGCCA
>JBGSYE010000529.1:0-4709 GCA_041751075.1 Chthoniobacteraceae bacterium | reverse complement strand
TCGATGCGCGTCTGTCCGAGCCGCCGCGTGGCGTCCGTCTGGCGCTCGATGGCTACCTTGTTGAGCGAGCCGTCGATCTTGCGGATACGCGCATTCAGCAGCGTGTAGTAGCGCTTCATCGCCTCGCGCTTTTCGAGATCGGTCTTCGCCTTTTCCGCTTCCTCCCAAGCCGCATGCACGGCGGGATCGCGCAGAGCCTTGTTCTTCGCGAGGCGGTACTGGATGCGCTGCTTCACCTCGTCTTCGGCGATCTGTGTCTTGCTCGGCTTGCCCGGAGTGGTGCGCGTCGAGGAGGAGGGAAATGACGACGGCTGTGGGATCGCGGAGCCCTGCGGTTTGGTGTTCTGCGGCAGATTGTCCGGAATCAGAAAGTCCGTGCCGACGGGCTCAGGGGCAAGCTGGAGCGGCTTTTCGGCGGAGGGCGCGGGTTTCTTTTCCTCGGCAAAAGTGGGCGCCGCGGAGAGGAGCATCACGGCAAGAAGTGCGGTCGCGGATTTCATAGGCAGAAAAGGGAAGATACCGATGATGACGGAAAGTTTTCGTTTGAAAAGGCCGCCCTCCCGCGGCAAGCCCGCTCATGCCTTCGCCCGCGCCCATCCTGCGCTCCGTGGATCTCGCCCTCGCGCCGGTCGAGGTCGCGGCGCGCTGCCGGCATCTGCCGGGGTGCGTGTTCTTCGATTCCGCGCTGGAAGGCCGGGCGGAGGGCGCGGTCTCGATCCTCTCTGCGCAGCCGTCGCAGATCGTCCGTGGAAGCACCGACGCCGACTGGCAGCGGCTCCAGACGACAGTCTCCGACCGAACCACGGGCGGGCACTGTGACGATGGACTCCCGCGGGGCTTCGCGGCCGGATTCGTCGAATACGACGGCGCGTTCTGCTTCGGCATGTACGACGACGCTCTCATCTTCCGCCACGCCGATGAGTCGTGGCTGGAGTGCGGCGATTCATCGCCGCTTTGGGATGGCGGCGAGGCCGGGGAGCGAGGACGCGCTCCACGCGAATGGAAAACGGTGATGCATCACCGCACGCCGCACTTCTCCCCGACGATGACGCGCGAGCGCTTCTGCCACATGGTCGAGCGGGCGATCGAGTACATCGCCGCGGGCGACATCTATCAGGTGAACCTCGCGCACCGCTTCACCGCACCTTGGCAGGGCGACTCCTTCGCTTTTTACGAAGCCCTCCGCCACTACTCCCCTGCACCATACGGCGCGTATCTCGATCTCGGCGACCGACAGATTCTCTCCACTTCGCCCGAGTCGTTCCTGCGGATGAGCGGCAGCAGCGTGCGCACTCGACCTATCAAAGGCACGCGCCCCCGCCGCGCCGATCTCAATGCCGACGAAAAATCCGCCTACGACCTGCTCACCTCGCCGAAGGAGATCGCCGAGCTGGTGATGATCACCGACCTCGAGCGCAACGACCTCGGCCAGGTCTGCGAATACGGCAGCGTCGCCGTGACCGAGCTCCTCAAGCTCGAACGCTACGAGCAGGTCTTCCATCTCGTCTCCACGGTGGAAGGGCGCCTGCGTCCCGAGGTCGATCACGTCACCGCGTTGCGCGCGTGCTTCCCCGGCGGCTCGATCACCGGCGCGCCGAAGAAACGCGCCCGCGAAATCATCGCCGAACTCGAGCGCGAACCGCGCGGCCTCTACACCGGCGCGATCGGCTGGTTTGGCTTCAATGGCGAGAGCCAGTTCAACATCGCCATCCGCACCGTCATTGCCGAGCGCGACGACATGCACTTCCACGTCGGCGCCGGCATCGTCGCCGATTCCGTCCCGGAAAAGGAGTGGCAGGAGACCCTCGACAAAGCCGCCGGCATCCTGCTCGCGGCGGAGCGGCTGACTCCCGGCGTCCGCACGCCCGTGCGCGGGCAATAAGCTTGCCGCGCTACTGCCAAGCGTCTTGCGGCCCAGCGCGCGGGCCGCTTAACTCCACGCCCCAATCCCTATGGAAAAAGTCCTCATCGTCGGAACCGGCTGCGCCGGGCTCACTGCGGCCATCTACGCGGCGCGGGCGAATCTCACCCCGCTCGTGCTCGAAGGGCACGAGCCGGGCGGGCAGCTCTCGACGACCACATTGGTCGAGAATTTTCCCGGCTTTCCCGAAGGCATCAATGGGCCGGAACTGATCATGAATATGAAGTCGCAAGCGGAGCGGTTTGGGGCGCGGTTTGCGTATGAGTCGGTGGAGGATTTTGAGTCTGCCGATGGCCATGTGCGGGTGAAGGCGGAGGGGCAGTGGAAGGAGACGCGCACGCTGATCGTCGCGAGCGGCGCGAGCGCGAAGTGGCTCGGGCTGGAGAATGAGAAGAAGCTCGTCGGACACGGGCTGACCTCGTGCGCGACCTGCGACGGCGCTTTCTACCGGAATGTGCCGGTGGCGGTGGTCGGCGGCGGAGACTCCGCTTGCGAGGAGGCGACCTTCCTCACGCGCTTCGCCTCGAAGGTATATCTCGTGCATCGGCGCGACACGCTGCGCGCCTCGAAGATCATGGCCGAACGCGCGCTCGCGAATCCGAAGATCGAGCCGGTGTGGAATGCGGTGCCGGTGGAATATCTCGCGGATCCCGAGGGCGAGATGCAGGCGTTGAAAGTCCGAGGCACGCAAGACGCCGCGGAGAAGGAGCTCGAGGTGAAGTGCGTCTTCGTCGCGATCGGCCACACGCCGAATACCTCCGCTTTCAAGGGCAAGCTCGAAATGGACGACAACGGCTACCTGCTGCAGCGCGAGGGGACGAAGACGAACGTGCCCGGCGTCTTCGCCGCGGGCGATGTGGCGGATCACGTCTATCGCCAGGCGGTCACTGCTGCGGGACAGGGCTGTGCGGCGGCGCTCGATGCGGAGAAATACCTCGCGCACTTCGAGCATTGAACGATGTGCCGCTCAGGCTGGAACTTCGTCAGCGCCGACCACCGCGACAATGTGTAGCACGTTCACCATCGCCACATCGTCGGTATCCGGCATCGCCACAGTCACCCAGTGGTTCACCACCGCAGCGTTCTCGGGATGCAAGACGCGGAAGACTTCTCCGCTGCTGGTATGAATTTCGAATGGAAGAAACGGGGTTGCCCTTAAATGTCGGCGAATCTGCTGAAGCATGAAGGGATGCTACCTTTGGCCAATTCCCTCGCAAGCCTCCGGTCGGCGACAGATGCCGGAATGACAGGCGCGTGAAGCTCTGCGATCTCACGCAGTTCTATTCGCCGGTGAGCGGCGGGGTGAAGCGATATGTCTCGGAGAAGGTGCGGCATGTGCGCGAGCGGACACCGGACGACGAGCACGTCCTGATCATCCCCGGCGAATGCGACGAGGTCGTGCGCGGGGAGCGGTCGCGGATTTACACGATCGCGTCGCCGCTGGTGTCGCGGACCTCGCGCTATCGGGCGCTGCTGCGGCTCGAGGCGATCGAGCGCATCCTGGAGACGGAGCGGCCGGACATCATCGAGTGCGGCGATCCGTATCAGGTGGCGTGGAAGGCGATTCACTCGGGCGCGGCGCTCGGGATTCCCGTCGTGGGGTTTTACCACTCGCATTTTCCGGAGGCGTATCTGCGCACGACGCAGAGATTCCTCGGCGCGACGGTCACGGAGTTCGTGGTCGATCTGGCGCGGCGATATGTGCGGTCGCTCTACAATCGCTTTGCCCGCACGATCGTGCCGTCACCGGCGCTTGGGGCGCTGCTCGTGGAGTGGGGCGTGCGCAATGTGGTGGTCAGCGATCTCGGCGTGGATGCCACTGTCTTCCAGCCACAGCGCGAGCCGGACGAGGAGGTGCGCGGGGAGTTCGGCATCCCGCGCGAGGCGACGCTGCTGCTCTACGTCGGCCGGCTGGCGCAGGAAAAGAATACGACCACGCTCTTCGACGCCTTTCGCATCCTCGCGCAGCGGCATCCGCACCGCTTCCATCTCCTCGTCGTCGGCGACGGCACGCAGCGCCCGAAGCTCCAGTCACTGATCACCGATCACCACGCACAAGTCACGCATCTGCCCTACTGCGCCGAGCCCCCACATCTCGCGCGGCTCTACCGCGCCGCCGATCTCTTCGTGCATCCGGGCGTGCAGGAAACCTTCGGACTCGTGGCGCTCGAGGCGCAGGCTTGCGGGACGCCGGTGATCGGCATCCGCGGCAGCTACATGGACCGCATCATCCAGAGCGACCTCGCGCAGTGGGCCGCGACAAATACTCCCGGGGCGCTCGCGGCGGCCATCGCGCGACTTGAAAAAGCGGAGGCCACAGACCTCCATCGCCGCATCGCCGCGCGATACTCGTGGTCGCAAGTATTCGACCGCTTGTTTGACCTCTACCGCGAAGTCATCCGAGAATTCCACACCCGCTGACGATGAACGAAGGCAAGATTTTTGAGATCCGCAGCTTCCAGCCCGGCGACCGCGCCCGGGTGCGGGAGCTGTGCTGCGAGACGGGCTTCCTCGGAAATGCGATCGATCCGATCTTCGAGGACCGCGAACTTTTCGCCGACTACCTCACGGCCTACTACACGGATTGGGAGCCGGAGAGCGCTTTTGTGCTGCTGGTGAATGGCGACCTCCGCGGCTACCTGCTCGGCTCCCGGCGCCCGATCCGGCAGCAGCTCTACAATCTGTACAACAACGTGGCGCTCTTCCTCCGCGGCATCGTCCGCTACCCGCGCTACTCCGCGGCTTCGAAGAAATTCGTACGCTGGATCCTCACGCAGGCCTGGCGCGA
>JBGSYE010000528.1:0-4231 GCA_041751075.1 Chthoniobacteraceae bacterium | reverse complement strand
CCGGTGCTCGCGGCCAGGGCCTGCGAGACATTCAGCCCGCTGCGGTAGAGGAGCGCGAAAGCGGCCTTGATCTCGGCACGCCCGCCGGCGTCGAGGCCGGCGCGTCGCAGGCCGACGACATTCAAGCCCGCGACGCCATTGATCCGTCCGGCGATGGTGAAGGGCGGGATGTCCTTGCCGAATCCGCTCAAGCCCTGGCACATCGCCAGCCGTCCGATCCGCAGGTGCTGGTGAAAGACGCAGCCGCCGCCGATGAAGACCCGATCCTCGACGGCGACGTGTCCAGCGAGCAGCGCGTTATTGGCGACGACCACGTCGCTGCCGAGCCTCACATTGTGCGCGAGATGCACGCCGGCCATGAGGAAGCAGCGGTCGCCCACGACGGTCGCGCTGCCCTCGGCGGTGCCGCGATGGATGGTGACGTATTCGCGGATGCGGTTGCCGTCGCCGAGGACGACTTCGCTGTGCGTCTGCGGGCGGAAGGCGAAGTCCTGCGGGTCGCCACCGACGATCGCGCCATAGCCGACCACATTCCCCTGCCCCATCCGCACATGGGCGCCGACGACCGCGTGCGCCTGGATCGTGCAGCCGTCGCCGATCTGTGCCGCACCTTCGATGACCGCAAACGGCCCGATCGTGACATTAGCCCCAAGCTGGGCGTCGGGATGGATGACGGCGGTGGGATGGAGCATGGGGAAAGGATGAAGGATGAAGGATGAAGGATGAAGCGCCGAATACCACCCTTCAGCCTTCTGCCTTCCGCCTTTTCTTCACACCATCCCCGCCTCACGGAAGCTGAACCACGGCAGCCGGCCGCCATCCGCGGAACCGATGATGATGTGGTCGATCACCGCGATCTGGAGCAGGTGGCCGACTTCCACGAGGCGGACCGTGAGGCGGCGATCGGCGTCGCTCGGGGTGGGATCGCCCGAGGGATGATTGTGGACGACCACGATGCCGTAGGCCGCATGCAGGATGGCGGGGCGGAAAACCTCGCGCGGGTGCGCGCTGGTCTCGCTGAGCGTGCCGGTGGAGACGGACTCGACGCGCATCAGCCGCAGCTTCGTATCGAGGAGCACGATGCGGAGCGTCTCCTGATGCATGGCCCGGAGTTCGTCGCCGAGCAGCGCGTGGATTTGCGTGGGCGTGCTCATCGGGAGCTTTTCCGAGCCCTCGCGGGCGAGTCGCGAGGCGAGGCCGAAGGCGGCGGCGAGTTGCACGGCCTTGGCGGGGCCGACGCCCTTCACCACCGAGAGCTCCGGCACGGTGCAGCGCGCCAGCACGGCGAGCGATTTGAAGCGCTGGAGGAGCTGGCGCGCGACATCGACGGCATTGGCGCCGGGCAATCCGGTGCGCAGCAGGATGGCGATCAGCTCGCTGTCGGTGAGCGCCTGCGCCCCGAGCCGCGCGAGCTTTTCCCGCGGCCGATCCTGCTCCGGGAGTTCGTGGATCTTCGTGGAAGCCATACGGGGGGAGAGGCGGGTGCTCTCGAACCCTCAGCTCCCGACAAACTGCGCCAGCATCCCGTCGAGCGTGGAGACGAGGCCGCTGAGCGCGTCGCGATATTTGTTTTCCGGCGCGAGCTGGAGGTGCGCCTGGCCTTCGCGCAGGAGCTTGCGACCGATGGCCACGGCGCTCTTCACCGCGCCGGCTTCGAGCGCGCGTCCGGCCAGCTCGTGAATCTCGGCGTCGTCGCCATTGAGGATCACCTCGCTGATGCGGTGGCGCTCCGCGCTGTCCGCGTGCTGGAGGAGGTGCAGGACCGGGAGGGTCAGCTTGCCCTTGCGCAGGTCGCTGCCGAGGGTCTTCCCGACCTTGGCCTCGTCGCCGGCGAGATCGAGCACGTCGTCGTAGATCTGATACGCCGTCCCGAGCCGCAGGCCGAAGGTGCGCAGCGCGCCGATGACTTCCGGCGAAGCTTCGTTGATGAAGGCGCCGAGTTCCGTGGCCGCGGCAAAGAGCGCCGCCGTCTTCATCTCGATGATCTTGTAGTAGTCCGGCACGCTCAGCTTGAGGTCGAAGCGGCGCTGCGTCTGGATGATCTCGCCGCTGCACACCTCCGCGGCGGCGTGTGCGATGCGGCGGCTGATCTCGCCACTGGGAAAGCTGGTCGAAAGCTTCAGCGCATGGGCAAACAGACAGTCGCCGAGCAGCACCGAGATGGCGTTGCCCCATTTGGCATTGGCCGTCGGCTGGCCGCGCCGCTTCTCCGCGCCGTCGAGGATGTCGTCGTGCACTAAAGTGGCGGCGTGGATGAGCTCGAGGATCACGGCGAGATCGAGATGGCTCGGGCAGATATTCCCCGTGACACCACCCGCGAGCAGCGCCAGCGCCGGACGCAGCCGCTTGCCGTTCGATTCGATCGCATAAGCCACGTATCCCTCCACCGCCGGATCGAAAGCGCGCGCCTGCTGCCGGATGCGCTCCTCCACCGAGTAAAGGTGAGAGTTGATCAGCTCGAAGGCGCCCTTGAGGGCCGCGGTCTTGTCCTTGGTTGATGCGAGCTTCGAGGTGTCTTTCACCGAGCGCAGGGTAGGAGTTGAGGTTTTGAAGTCAATTACGCCCGTCGGGACGCAAGGGATACGCAGGAACCGGGGCTGCCGCCGCCGTAGAGCGTGTGTGCCTTCCAGGCCACTCGCTATCGTCGCGAGCCTTCGTAGCGAGTGGCCTGGAAGGCACACTCGCTCTACGCCTCCCCAGCTTGCAATTCAACCTCGCGCCCCTACTTTCCCGGTCCACGAATGTCTCAGGAAACCACGATCGAAGCGGCGCGCGCCCGGATCCAGCGGCTGGTCGAGGAGATCGCGGCGCTCAGTCGCAAGGAGATACGCAGCGAGGAATACTTCGAGCAATTCCTCACCCGCGTGGTGCAGGCTTGCGATGCCAAGGGTGGCGCGGTCTGGCTGGTCGGGCAGCGCGCGGCGGATGGAAAGAGCGAGTTTCAGCTCGCGGCGCAGGTGGAGTTCGAGTCATCGCTTTTCCAATCCGACGAGCAGATGCGGGCGGTGATCCTGAAAATGCTCACGGAGGTGGTGCAGACGAAACAGGCGCTGGTGCTCCCGGGGTCGGCCGCGGCGCAGCCCGATCCGAGTTCGCTCACCGCACAGCTCTCGCAGTTCCAGGGCGGCGCGCCGGCGGCCAGCGAAAACCGGACGCCGTATCCCTTTCTCCACGTCCCGCTTTTCCTCAAGGACCAGGTGCTCGGCGTCCTCCAGGTATGGCTCCAGCCCTACGTCACCCCGCAGAATTACCAGGAGTTCGCCACCTTCCTCAATGGGCTGGCGACGCACGTCGAGCAGCACCTGCAGTCGCGCCGGCTCGGCAGTCTGGTGCTCGAAAACAACCGGCTCCAGCACGTCCTCAAGTTCACAAATGACCTCGCCGGCTCGCTCGAATCCCTCGAGGTGGCGCGGCTCGCGGCGAATTACGGACGCGATCTGCTCGGCTGCGAGCGCTGCTCGATCCTGATGCTCGAAGGCGGCCGCTGGAAGGTGCTCTCGATCTCCGGCCAGGAGGTGGTGGAAAAGAAGAGCTCAATGGTGAAGGCGATGGCGGCCTTCGTCGGCGCGCACGCGGCTTCGGAAGGCGTCGTGCTTTCCAAGAAGGAACTGCTCGCGCGGGCCGAGGCCGCGCAGCACAGCAACGGCGGCGAACCACTGGCCACGACGCACGCCCGCACCGATGCGATCGACCTCGCGTATTTCGAGCTCAGCCATGTCGTGAGCGCGGTCATCGCGCCGATGCTCGACAAGGAGAAGACGCTCGTCGGCGCGTATTTCGCGGAGAGCACCGCGGAGGGATTTTTCGACGGTGCGCCGGGGGCGCGCGAGGCGAGTCAGTCGAGCCGGCTGGCGGAATTCCTTTCCACGCACACCTGCCGGTCGCTCCAGGCCGCGCAGGATTACGAGTCGCTGCCCTTTCTCGCCGTCACCCGGCGGATGCGCAACGCCCGCCTCGCCATCACCGGGCCGCGGCGCGGGCGCGTATTTTTCCGCACCTTCGTCTTCCTCGCGATCCTCGCGGCGATTCTTTTCTACCCGCGCATGGACAGCGTGGATGGCCACTGCGCGGTGCTCCCGGTGGTCCGCTCCGGCATCATCGCCGAAGTGCCGGGCCGCGTGGACAAGGTGCTGGCGCGGGAAAACCAGCGCGTGCAAAAGGGCGACCCCATCGCGCAACTCGACACCCGCCGTCTCGAGACCGAGCTGGCGCAGAGCGAGCAGGAGCGGAT